>NZ_JAILWA010000008.1 GCF_025699255.1 Nitrosopumilus sp.
GAGCTGCTTTTTTAGTTGCAGTTTTTCTCTTTGGAGCGGCTTTGCGTTTTGCTGCCTTTCTCTTTGGAGCTGCTTTTTTAGTTGCAGTTTTTCTCTTTGGAGCGGCTTTGCGTTTTGCTGCTTTCTTAACAGTACGTTTTGCTTTAGTTGCAGCTTTTCGTTTTGTAGCCATTACAGAATTTCGCATTTTCATTCTTTTTCAGTGGTTAAACTAAAGAAATTTACACAATTTGATTACAATTTCTCAAGTAATTTTTTTGTATTTTTTATTTTGATATGATCGTTTTTTCTTTTCAAACTCTATGTTTTCTTTGTATTGTTTTAAAATTTAGATCCTTTCTAAATTAATTGAGATCTTGGAATGTTTTTAGGCATAAATTTATCGTTTCTCGCCATTTTTTTGGCTAATTATTTTTTTCAATTTTTTGATATGGTGAATTTTTTAAATTTTTTTGATCTATGTTAGGTTATGTCCCACGTTTTTTAATGATTGTTAGAACGTCTTCATCAATTAAAACATGATTCAATCCTACTCTTTGCCCTCCAAATTTTACACTCTTACCCCAAACTAATCCATACCGAAATTCTCTTTTCAGTCTTCTATGTAATTTATTACAAATATCTTCAACTGTGTCTCCTTCTCGAGCAATTAGCGGTTCTTTGAAATCTGTTTCTCCACCTTTTGGTCTCATGTAAATTCTAATGAATTTTAATTTTTCATATATTTTTTCTTTTAGTAAATCTATGTTAAGATCAGAGTTTGCTGATACTTCGATAACATCTGATTTGATTTTTGTTTTCAAATTTTTTAGAAATGTTTCATCTACCAAATCAATTTTGTTTAGTATTGTTAATGCTTTTGAATAACTAATGTTCCCTGCAATATGATCTGCTAGTTGTTCAGATGTTATATCTTCTCTAACTACCACCCTTGCACTTACTAAACCATAAAGATGCAAAATATCTTTAAGGTGCTTTTCAGTAATTTTTGTCAATTTTACCTGTTGTGCAATTGCAATTCCTCCCATGGATGCTTTTTCAATTGTAATGTTAGGTGGCAATTGGTTTAATCGAATCCCTATGTTTCCTAATTCATTAACTAGGACATCTTCGTGATATGGCTGGAACACATCTAATACTAGTAATACTAGATCTGCAGTTCTGGCAACTGATAAAATTCTCTTGCCTAGCCCCTTTCCAGTTGATGCTCCTTTAATTATTCCTGGAAGATCCAAAACTTGAATTTTAGCTCCTCTATATTCCATCATCCCTGGAACTACTGTTAATGTTGTAAATTGAAATGCTCCTACAGTTGATTTTGCTCCTGTCATTTTGTTTAGCAGTGTTGATTTTCCCACACTGGGCAATCCGATAAAAACCACTGTTGCATCACCACTACGCCTGACATCGAAACCATCTTGTTTCATTCCTGATTTTTTTGCAACATCAGCTTCTTGCTCTCTTTTTAACTTTGCAATCTTAGCTTTGAGTAATCCTATGTGATGTTCTGTTGCTTTGTTAATCTGAGTTCTTGCCATTTCATCTTGAATGGCTTTGATTTTTTCAGGAATTCCCAAATCTATTCAGCTTTTTTAACATTCTTTTCAAATAAAACCGTATTACTTCGCTTAGTAGCAAATATTATTCGGTTGAAAAAACAATTTTTATGAAAAAAAGAACATTTGCAGTAGATATCGATGGAACAATCACTGAAAATGGTGGGGGTCGAATTCATCTTGATGCACTTGAAGCATTACGAAGATTATCTAATATGGGACATAATGTAATTTATGTAACTGGTCGTTCTTCTGTTGAAGGATTTTTGCTTTCTGTTTTTGGCGGTACCACAAAAATTGCAGTTGGTGAAAATGGTGGATGTATAACCACTGATTCTAATGATCATATGTTGCTAGGTGATCTCGAGGAATGTAAAAAAGCATTTGAAGTAATCAAAAACAATATTGAGAATGTTAAAGAAAAACGTGTTTTTCCTAGGATGACTGAGGTTGTTTTAGAAAGAACTTTTGATTTGGAACTTGCCAAAAAACTACTCTCTGAAAAAAATATTGATGTTGAATTATCTGATAGCCAATATGCCTATCATATCAATTCCTCTGGAATCGATAAAGGATTTGGATTTAGAAAAATTATGGAAAAACTATCTATTTTGCCTGAGGATGTTATTGCAATTGGGGACAGTGCAACGGATGTACCTTTGTTTAAAGTAGCAAAAACCAGCATTGCATTAGGAAATGCATCCGATCAAGTAAAATCTGAGGCTACTATGGTAGTATCTGCAAAAGCTGGTGATGGTGTTATTGAAGCATTAGATAAATTAGCACCCAAACTATCTGAGATATAACATGACATTCAAATCCGTTCTTGATGAAGTTGAAAATAACCTAAACAAAATATTATCTGATCTTTCCCTTTCTGGCATTAATTTTTCTGTAGAGCCTGCAAAACCTGGATTTGGTGATGTGAGTTCAAACATTGCATTTTTGCTTGCAAAATCCCTCAAACAAAGTCCTAAAGAAATATCTGAGATGTTGTCCAAAAAATATAATGGGTGTACCAGTACCTTAGTTTTAAAATCTGAATCTCATCCTTCAGGCTATCTTAATTTCTTTGCAAACTGGGATAATCTTAGCCAATTAATTTTATCTGAATCTTATCTTGAGACCTGTGGTGATGTTGATATTGGAAATAATTCTACCATTGTTGTTGAACATACTAGTGTTAATCCAAACAAAGCACTTCACATAGGTCATATCAGAAATATTATCATTGGGGATACTATTTCTAGAATTCTAAAAAAAGCCAAATACAAAGTCAATGTGTTAAATTACATTGATGATTCTGGACTTCAAGTTGCTGATATTATAGTTGGATTCAAACATTTTGGATATGATGAAACTCCTCCACCTGGTAAGAAATTTGATCACTATTGCGGCGATGATGTATATGTCAAAACTACTGAAAAATATGAATCTGATTCAAACCTTGAAGAAATTCGAAAAACTGTTCTTAAAGATTTAGAAGATGGTGATTCTGAAACTGCAAAATTTGCAGATAAAATTACTCGAAAAGTGTTAGAAGGACAGCTTAAAACGTGTTGGAATTTAGATGTGACCTATGATTGTTTAAACTTTGAATCCCAAATAATTCGCTCAGGTTTATGGAATAAAATTTTTGAGAAATTAAAAGAAATGAACCTGATTGAATTTGAAAATGAAGGTAAAAATGCAAATTGTTGGGTGATTCGTGGAGATGGCAAAGAGGAAGATAAGGTAATTGTTAGAAGTAATGGTACTGCTACATATATTGCAAAAGACATTCCATATGCTGCTTGGAAATTAGGGCTACTTGAAGATCCTTTTAATTATGAAAAATATAGTTTAGAACAACCCCATTCACGTATTTTATGGCAAACAACTCTGGATAAAACTAATCTTGTTTCTAAAGACTTTACTGGGGAAAAAGTTGTTACTGTGATTGATTCTAGGCAATCTAGATTACAAAAAATTATTACTTCTTTAATGGATAAATTCAAATCCATTCCAAATGCATACAATCATCTTGGTTATGAATCTGTTACACTGAGCTCTGAAACTGCTAAAACTCTTGGTCTTGAAACTGATGGCAAACAAGCGCAAATGTCTGGACGAAAAGGATTGTACGTTAGTGCTGATTCAGTTTATGAACTTTTAAAAGAAAAAACCATGACTGAAACCAAAAATCGACATCCTGAAATGAGCACTTCTGAAATTGAAAAAATTGCACATTACGTTTCAGTTGGCACTTTAAGATATGAGATGATTAAACAGGATTTGGACAAAATTATTACATTTGATTTAACAAAATCCCTTAGTTTAGAAGGTGACACTGCCCCTTACATTCAATATACTCATGCAAGAGCGTCCAGAATAATTGAAAAATCTAATCGCGTTCCATCCATTGATGTTAATTTTTCTCTATTGAAGGAAAAATCTGAATTAGATTTGATTAAAACTATTGGTCTGTTTAATTTGCAAGTACGAGATGCTACCAATAATCTATCTCCAAAAGTAATTGCAAGATATTGTTATGATTTGGCAGTTTCGTTCAACTCTTTTTATGAAAAATCAAAAGTACTGGATTTGGAAAATGCTGCTCTGGAAAATTCCCGATTATGCTTGGTAAATTCTTTCAAAATTGTTCTGGAAAAAGCACTATATCTTTTGGGAATTAAAGCTCCTGATAGAATGTAATGTCCTAGAGAGAAACATGTTTCTCCCTAGGGATATCATACTGAGTTGAACTCTGATGATATCATGGCGTGCAAACCAATTACTGTAATTCAATTTGGTGAAAATAAAGAGTTTTTGTTTTATCATTTCATATGCAGGCATATGTGGATCTACTTTTTTTGTTATTTATTTTCAAAACAGACAGTATTTAATTTTGTAATCGATCAAAATTGAAACAGGTGTGGTGACTATATGACAAAAGCAATTGTTGTTGATGATAATGAGGATATTGTTTTTTCTTTATCTGAACTTTTGGAAATGCATGGGATTGATGTTGTGGGAAAAGGATACAATGGATTAGAAGCTGTAAATTTATTTGAACAATTGCATCCTGATGTTGTTCTATTAGATCTTATGATGCCTGAATACGATGGGTTATTTGCATTAAAAAAAATTAGAGAAATTGATCCAAAAAGTACTGTTATTGTAATTACTGGTGGAGGTCCAATCTCTGTTAGTGATGAAATGGATGCTTTAAAACCTACAAAAACTATGTTTAAGCCAATTGACATAAATGTTCTAATTGAAACAATCTGTGAAGAATCTGACAATAAAATGCCCTTTAAAGTTCAATATTCTTTCAAAGAAGATTCAAATCAATATGTTTGTATTTTAACATATGATCAATACAAGAATTTTAAAATTTTACCTGCAATACAAGAATGTAAAATAATTAAAAATGATGAAGAAAATATTCAAGCATACAAAAATGAAATGCAAGAAGCATTAAACTTGGCAGCAAAAAATGACGTTAGTCATATTCAAAAACTATCTCAAGTTGTTAACGGTTAATTATTTTCTAGGTCTTCGTCGTGGGTTATTTTCATAAAACCTTTCAACATTGTCATTCCATTCTTTAGTTTCAGGTAAACGGGAACGTGCATGAGGCCTTTTTCCATTATTTGACAATATTGTACTGTTGTTCTCATAAAATTTGTCTGTCTCTGTAATTAGAACATCTAAAAATTCTGAAGCACCTTTTACTTCTTCACCTTTAGGATTATGATGAGTCATAATAGATTTTGCAAGTGTTTCAATCTTTGCAATTTTGATTCTATATTCACTGAGAATTCTGTGTTCGAAAGATATCATTTTCTTTTTCTCTATTTCACCAGCGTATGTTCATTTCGGTCCTTTTTCCCTATTTGAGGCTACCCATACATTGACTTATCTATGGTTGCATCTGTTGTGTTATTTTGTGCTGAAAATCCACTAAAATTTGAACGAAGAATTTTTTGTACATGTCCTGAAACTCTGGCTACATTATCCCATGTATTATGAAATGTAACTCTGTTTAGAATGGCTTCATCTACATGAGAGAATATTGCTAACCCTGCAATATTTTCACCATCTTTTATCCATTGATGACCAACATTGCAAGTTGTACATATTTCACTAATTTCCATAATTGCCTTTGAAAATGATGGATTCTTCATAACTAGTAATTTTGAATCCTGAGGCGGAAATCGCATGTTGACATTGATATGAATTCTATCTGATCTGTTTGCATTTTTACTGACAATGACATTTGCTCCCACATGGAATTGCCAATCTATTGCCTTACTTTTTTCTCGAATTTTCTCTGTCTGATCTTCATATTTGATGTTGGTTACTTTGACAAAATCTTCAACTAGATTTTTCATTTCTTCAGATGTCTTTGTCATGACTATGATGTATCCCTGTGCAATATATGCATGTTAGAAAAAAGGAATTAGTGGCTGTGTCCACAACCACAAGAATCATGACCCCCATGTCCTTGTGATTCTTTACCATCACATCTGGAACATTTGTCTGAACCCATTGGGGAAAAGAAGCTTATTCCACAAGAGACGCATTTTTGATTTGCCATGATTTCTGTAAAAAAATGCTGTATTTAATGAATACGTATCTTCTATATTGAGAAAAATAATAAAGAATAGAAATTATTTGTCTGAATTACCTATTCATCTTTTTTTTGAAACACTCTGTATTCTCCAATGATGGTGTTGCATTTGTGACAGGTATATTGACCTCTCTCAATCAAAATTAATCCATCTGCAACTGCTTCATTTGGCCGTTCCTCTATTTGTATCTGAGTTGGACCTTCAAATTCTGAATTACATTGTTTGCAAAAATGTTTTAACATTTTTGATGTGTCTAATTTTTCAAGTGATGCTAAAAAATGCTTATCTATATTTGGAACAAGTTTTGATTTGGTAATTTGTTCATCAGTAAGATCTGCATTAATCCATCCTCCTGAGCCTTCTAATCTAATTTCTGTCAATTTAATTTGATGGTGTGTTTGGTCTTAAAATACTGTTTGTATATGCTGTGATTTTTGTTGTTAGTTTGAATTTCCTTTCTCGGAAAAAAAGTCAGTCTCCTTTGCTATGGAGACTCTGTAATGCATTAACTAGTTTATGTGAGCATTGGGCTCTTCCAGCTAACACCGCGAGATGTCTCTGACTCAATAACCTTGATACGTGGATGTTTTTGTTAAAAAATCAGAATCAAAAATAATTACTTTTAGGTAAAATTTCTAAACGTCCGATCAAAATTCTATAAAGGAAAATAGCTTCATAATTCGGCAATATTCATCAAATTTGAGGAAATCAGAGAGAACCCGTTGAAATAATCATTAGCAAATAGAATCGTTTCTTTTAGTTATTAACACTTTGAATGAGCAAATTTATGATTTTTAGTATTATATCATTACCCCATTGCTGTCTTTAGTTTCTGATTCAACAATTGCTTTGATTTGTGAGGTGTCCTCACAATTTTTTCTAAATCCTATGGTATGTTGTAAAATTCTAACAATTCCTAATCGCTTATAGCTGCCTGTAGTCTTATCGTATTCTTTTTCATGTTTTGTTAAAATCATTGCCTTTACTTTTTTTTGACATGTTTTACAATACACAAATATTTCTTCCATGAATTCTCTACACTGTTTCTAAATTTAAGCAAAGTGATATCTGAGAGTTTAAAATGACCAGTAGATTCTTATCTAAAATTCTATGGCAAAATATATGACAAAAATTAAGAATAATTCTCCTGTGTTATTCTTTTACAATAATTCAAAAAAATGGTTAGTTAAAATTTCAAAAAATGAGTCATTTCATACTCATATTGGTATCCTTAAACATGCTGATGCAATTGGAAAAGAGTATGGTTCTAAATTAATTACTAACAAGGACAAGTATGTCTATCTTCTTGAACCTACCATGTATGATTATGTAATGAAAATACAGCATGGGACCCAAATTGTTTATCCAAAAGATATTGGATATATTGTTACAAGAGCAGGTATTGGAGATGGCCAAAAAATTTTAGAGATTGGAACTGGTAGTGGTTCTTTAACTTCTTTTGTTGCAAGTATTGTAAAACCTAGAGGGCATGTCTATACCTTTGATGTTGATGAAAAATTTATGAAAATAGCTGAAAAAAATATCAAAAAAGCAGGTGTTTCAAAATATGTTACCCAGCACAATTTAGATTTAAAGACTGCTAAAAAAATGCCTCTTGAGGATATGGATGTAGCATTAATTGATTTAGGAGATCCTTGGGTTGTAATTCCACAAGTAAGACAAATGCTGAAAGGAAGTGGTAGCGTATTTGCAATTTGTCCAACTATGAATCAATTAGAAAAACTAACTATGGCATTGGTGGAGAATGAATTTACAGATATCGAATCTACAGAACATATTATAAGAAATATTGAAGCACGAGAAGGAAAAACAAGACATTCTTTCCAAGGAATTGGCCATACGACATATCTTTGCTTTGCAAGAAAGGCCTTTTTTGGTAGGGACTCCAAAGAAAAACCAAAAAAAACTCACAAAACAACAACGGATGATAAAACGACTAAATCAACAAAGAAAACTAGAGGTAAAACTGTTAAAAAGACTAAAAAATCCTCAAAGTAAAATAAGATTTATTCAGTCATTCTTTGTGGAATATACATGGTAAGAAAAAACCTTACTCCTTCAGTTGTAAAAAAATTCATCCCTGCTAGAAAAGCAAAATCACGAAAGGGAGACAATGGGGTTGTATTAGTTGTAGGTGGAAGTTACATTTACCATGGTGCACCTATTTTATCTTCTATTGCTGCATTAAAGTGTGGTACAGATCTTGTTTATACTTCTGTCCCAAAAATTAATGTGTCTCCAACACGTTCCGTATCTCCTAACTTGATTGTCATTCCTTTAGTTGATCAAAAATTTACTCGTGGAGCAGCAAACAAGCTAATTGGTGCATTGCCTCGAAATTTAGATTCTGCAACTATTGGGATGGGGCTTGCAATCCAAGAAAAAAACTCTCTACTTCATTTTGTAAAATCTTTACTTGATAGAGATGTTAGATTATCTTTGGATGCTAGTGCTTTAATTCCTGAGGTGCTGCCCCTTTTGGCAAACAAAAATGTCGTAGTAACTCCTCATGCTGGTGAGTTTAAACGATTATTTGGAGAATCTCCATCTAATTCCAAAAATGAAAGAATCAAACTAGTAGAAAAAAAGGCAAAAGAATTTGCTATAACTGTATTATTGAAAGGTGCAACTGATATTATTTCAGATGGTTCTATCACTTATCTTAATGAGAAAAAAACTCCTGCGATGACTGTAGGTGGAACAGGAGATGTTTTATCTGGATTAGTTGCTGGATTGTTGTCAAATAATAGAAATTCATTAGAATCTGCATCTGCTGCCACATTCATTAATGGTTTGGCTGGTAAATCTGCTCAAAAGAAATTGGGATTGCACATGACCTCGATGGATCTTTTAGTTGAAATTCCTGCAGTGATGAAGCCTTTTGATAGAATTGTGTGAATAGAATGGCTCCTACAAAATATGTAGATTCTCATATGGCTGAGATTATTTCTGATTTACAGACATTAATTCGTCAACCTAGTGTTTCGGCAAAAAATGAAGGTATTGAGGAATGTGCAAAATTAGTTCAAAAATTATTGAAAAAATCTGGAATTCATTCTGAAATTTTGAGATTAAAAAAAGATATTGCTCCAATTGTCTACGGCGAAATAAAATCTAAAAAAAATCCTTCAAAAACTTTGATGTTTTACAACCATTATGATGTACAACCTGCTGAACCATTTGATTTATGGGACGATCCTCCATTTAGTGGTGTTAGAAAAGGAAACAAAATTTTTGGAAGAGGTGCAACTGATGATAAAGGAGAATTAATCACTAGAATCAAAGCAGTTGAAGCTTGTCTAAAAACAACTGGTGATGTTCCATGTAACATAAAATTTGTAATTGAAGGCGAAGAAGAAACTGGCAGTGCTCATATTGAAGATTATCTAAAAAAATACAAAAAGAAATTTTCTTGTGATGGTGTAATCTGGGAATTTGGATATGTTGATGCAAAAAATCGACCAATAATTGGACTCGGAATGAAAGGATTACTTTTTGTTGAATTATCTGTAAAAGAATCTATTAGAGATGCCCATTCCAGTCTTGCTGTTTTAATTAAAAATCCTGCATGGCGTCTAATTGATGCCATAAGTACCATTAGAAATTCAGATGGGAAGATTCTCATCAAAGATTGGTACAAAGAGGTATCGCCTTTATCAAAAAATGATCTAAAAATTATCGAGAAAGAACCCTTTGATGAAAATGTTTTCAAAAAAGAATTTGGAATCAAATCTTTTGTAGGAAGCATGAAAGGAATGGATGCAAAAAAGGCAATGGTGGCAGGGGCTACCTGTAACATTGCAGGATTTGTGTCTGGATATGCAGGTGATGGTGCAAAAACTGTTTTGCCTGGAAGTGCGTTAGTGAAAATAGATTTTAGATTAGTTCCTAAAATGAATCCAAAAAAACAAGCAATGCGATTAAAAAAACATCTGATATCAAAAGGATTTTCCGATGTTGGCATCAAGGTATATCATGGTGAAGCAGCTGCTAGAACTAATTCCTCAGATCCTTTTGTTTCACAAGTAAAAGATGCAGCTGACAAATCTTTTGGCAAATCCATTTTGAATATTTCAAATGCAGGAACTGGTCCGATGCATCCTTTTGTTGATATATTAAAAGCACCTTGTATTTCTATAGGGAGCACCTATATGTTTTCCAGAATTCACTCTCCAAATGAATTTGCGCGAGTGGATTTACTTAAAAAAACTACAAAATGTATGTGTCTAATAATGGAAAATTTTGGAAAAACTAGTGTAAACATCTAGGCAGTTTTTTGATTGCATGGGCAAGTGATATTCTTCCTGGTCCTACAATCATGATGACTATCGAGGATGCAAGCAAAATCAAGTCTAGTTCTACTCCTCCTTTTCCTGTAATGCTTGATGCTCCTTTGACCATGAATATTGCACCTAACATGATTATTGAAATTAGTGATGCTGATAATCTACTTAGTACACCTATAATTAGTAAAATCCCTGGAACTAGTTCTGCTAATGCAATTGGGATTTGCATTTCTGCTGGTAATCCCATGTTGGGCAAATTCTCTGCAAATCCTGGATTGAATTTTGACATTCCATGTAAAATGAAGATTACTCCTATGGCAGATCTTAAACCCATAAAGACAACATCGTTAAGAATTTTTTCTCTTATCTCTGCTGAAGTCAATGAGTAAATCAGTCTATTTTCAGTATAATTATTTTGCTCATAAATTACGCGTTAAATGTAGAAAGCCCTTTATTATGCGGCAAAATTATTTGAAATATGTCAATGTATATGCCAGGAGCAACTGCTGTTGGAATTACTTTTGATGGTGGCGTAGTTTTTGCTAGCGAAAAAAGGATCGCCTTTGGTAATTTTCTTGTAAGTAAATCTACAAAGAAAACATTCCCAATTACTCCTAAAGTTGGTGCAACTTGTGCTGGTCTTGTGGCTGATATGCAAATTTTGTCTTTACAAATAGCGGCTCTTGCAAAAATTAGAAAAATGGAACTAAAAAGAGATGTTCCTCCAAACACTGTTGCCAAAATGATGTCTAATATGATGTATGAAAGAAGATATTTTCCATTATTGACTCAGGTGATTGTTGGTGGAGTTGTTGATAAACCAATTATGTATACTTTAGATCCATTGGGTTCTGTATTGCCTGATGAATATGCTGCAGTAGGTACTGGAGCTGAGATGGCATTAGGTGTTTTGGATCCTCAATTCAAACCAAATATGAGTAAAGATGAGGCTGTTGATTTGGCAAAGCGTGCAGTTCGTTCAGCCGCACTTAGAGATTCTGCAAGTGGTGATGGATTGGATGTTCTAGTTATCACAAATGATGGAACTGAAGAATTTACAGAAGAAATCAAATAACTAAATTCAAAGTTTTAAAAATCGGTTTTAGTCGTAAATTGTTTTCCCTGTTTCCCAGAATTTGTCTGAAATATAATGGATGTTTTTGATGACTTCTCCTTTGCTCATGTTGTCTAATTCTGAACTTGCAACAATTGCTTTTCCAACAGCTAAAAATTTGTGTTGAGATTCTTCTACAATACAAACTAGTTTATCTTTTTCAAATTCTGTGAATTCTTTGATTCCTGGTCTCATCAAATTTGCCCCTTTGCACATAAATTTGACTGCTCCCATGTCTACTGTAACTGATGGAAATTTTTCCAACATTTCTGTTTCTGATAAAAATGGAAGATAATCGTCTTCAACTTTTAATATTTTAATTCCTTTACCTGTGATTATTTGTGCATCCTCCAAAATTTGATGAACTTTGACATTTTTCATTTTTGGTAATTCAATTCCCCATCTTTCTGAAACTGTTTTTAACAGCACATTGGTCTCGCTTTTGGATATTAGGTTTGATTTCAATCTCTTGCAATCTCTTGTCTGATGTCTAGCAGATCTCTTAGGATTGAACTAGCTGTTTCCATGCCTCCTGCACCCTTTCCGATAATTGTTTGGGTTCCAGAATGCTCTGAAGTAAACGCTATCGCATTTAATGTCCCATTTACGCAAAGAGGATCATCGTTTGATACTTCAACTGGTCCTACTTTGAGTTCTTTGTTACATGATGCAATTAGTTTTATTGATGAATTGTTTTTGGCTGCTTTTTTGATGTCCTCTACTGTGACATTTCTAATTCCTGTACAATTGATATCTGGTAATGTGACCTTCATTCCCATTATCCAATTTGCCAAAATGACAAGTTTTGCTGCTGCATCAAGTCCATCCAAATCTAATGATTCATCAGCTTCGACGTATCCTTTGTCTTGTGCATCTTTTAGGGCTTCTTCATATGAAACCCCTGTTCCCATATTTGTTAAAATGTAATTTGTGGTTCCGTTGAGAATTCCTGCAAATGATGTGATTCTTTCACCGCTTAGGCTATTTTTGGCATAATCTAGAATTGGTGTTCCTCCTCCAACGGTTCCACTAAATTTGAACATAACTTGATTATATGTAGCCAGTTCTAATAATGATGGAAATGCTAATGCCAGTGGCCCTTTGTTTACTGAGATTACGTGCATTCCTTTTTTCATGGCCGTAGTGATATGTGTCATTCCAGGTTCTGCGTCTTTGTAATTGCTGGCTGTAGTTTCTATTAACACATCTGCCTCAATATTTTTTAACATGTCAATTCCCGACATTGTGTTTTGAGTATCTGAATAATTTTTTATTGTTCCAAATTTTTTCTTTACTTCAATTAGTTTATTGAAATCTAATCCTGATTTATCAACTGCACTTCCTTTGCTGTCAAACACTCCGACTACTCTTGGTTTTAATCCGTATTTTGCATAAAGATCTTCTGAACGTGAATCAAATAGTTTGACTAAGCTTTGACCTACAACTCCAAAACCACATAGTATTATTCTCAAATTGATTCTTCCCTTTTAGTTGAATTATTGTAGTTCATTATGTTTCTCTTGATTTTCTTATCATTAATTGCGTTTTATTAAATATTTTTGAACAAAATGGTGTCCTCATCGACTATTCGTCATCATCGTTTTCATGTTGTAATGAAATTGAGTTGATACAATATCTCTCGTTTGTAGGCTTTGGTCCATCATCAAACACATGTCCTAGATGTGCTCCACATTTGTTACAATTTACTTCCGTTCTAACCATTCCATATGTGGTGTCTGAAACATATTCTATTTTATCTTCAGAGATTGGTTTCCAAAAACTTGGCCAGCCTGACCCTGAATCAAATTTGGCATCTGTTGAAAAAAGCACTTCTCCACAACACGTGCATTTGAAATTTCCTTCAAGTTTTGTATTGTTATATTTCCCAGAAAATGGCGGTTCTGTTCCATGATTGATGCAAATTTCATATTGATCAGGAGTTAACTGTTTTTTCCACTCTTCTGGACTTTTTTCAATTCTTTTTACCATGATGGTTTTTCTTTAATCAAATATTAGAATATTTTTCTATTTTAGTTTCTTTCTCTTCTCTTCAGTTCTTTTTTCAGATTCAAATCTTTCTAAATCATATTCTTTCAAATCTACATACTTCATAATTTTGCTCAGATTTGGATGAACTTTGTTTATTTGTTTGTACATTTGCTGTGCAACTCTTCTGTAATCTACATGACCTTGAGGGACTGTTCTTAATTCTATAAGATGACATGCTTCTCTTAAATTAAATTTCATAAAATATGGATAATTATATCCAAAGTTTACAACATACTGTCCTTGTTCGGGAAATTTTATTCGAATTTTATCAAATGTCTCTTTGGTTTTATCCATACAATCTTTGAAATCTTTTTCAATTCCCAAAATTTTAATCTCATCTGGTATATTATACCCGTGATCAGTTGTAAGGAGTTGTCTTTCAAGTGTGAGTGCCCTATGTCTATGAAAATCTCTGAACATTCCAAAATTATTACAAAGATCAAATGTGTAATATGTCATTTCAAATGCTCTTGATGGTCTATGACGTCTATTTGTTCGAATCTTTGTAAATTCTTGTATTATTTTGTTTTTTCTTTCTTTTGATAATTTTTTGACGTGTTGTGAAATATTATGATAAGACGTACTTGGTGATTGTTCATACATTATACTGGTAATAATTTTATCAATGCTATTTTTTTCTGATTCATAATCAACAAGTTTTGTAATTGTTCCTTTTTTTGGATTTGATTTAATTTCTTTTGCAGTGATTGATTTTGATTTATTTTTAATATCTTTGAGGTATTTTTGAAATGATTTACCATACTTGTCATCTGCTCTTCGAACAAATGATTTGATTGTGGTATCTAGCTCTTTTTTGATTTTTGAGGCTAAATTTTGCTCTTCTTCTAGTTCTGAAGCACCTAATACTGTTAGAAGATATTCAAATGCCCGTCCATTTCCAGTAATTCCAACATTTGTCAATGTTGATGCAGGTAATAATCCTCGTAGAATGTCCAAAGCTTTAGCTTTGGTTGAACCTTTGTAAATCATATTTGCAGATTTAATGTCTGATTCATTTTTTAATTTAGAAAATAATTTTTCTTTTTGGTCTGATGAATCTTTAAAACTATACTTTTCAATAGGATATTTTTCTCTAACATAGTTTACCATTGGTTCTATGTTTTTTGAATAAACATCAAATGAAAAATTACAACTTTCTTCATACATGTCTGCAAATTTTGATTTCATGATTTTAGGATCTCTGTAAAATCTGTATTTTCCATTTTCTTTTTTGTTCCATGCAACATATCTTGAAGATTTTTCTAAATATGATAATCCTATTCTTCTGTCTTCAATTTTTTTTACTGCAATGTTTGATAATCCTTCAATTGCAATTTGTGCTTCTCCTAGTTCTGCAACTGAATCATCTCCATATTCTAAAAGTACTCTGTTGTAGAATTCTTCTCCTCTGTTTTTGTTTTGTAAAAATTCGTCTAAAAATATTCGTCTCATGCTTTTGTCTGTTCTGCTGTATCTTGACATTAATGCCCCCCGATCAACTTGTTGTGGAGTAATTATCGCAAAGACATTTCCATCTGTATTTGAAAAGTGATCTGACAAAATTTTCTTTTCTTTAATTGAGAATTCAGACAATAACGTTCTGTTGATTCACAATTATTAATAGTCTATTTCTTTTTTCCAATTTGAATTAGATCGGGACCCTTGTCTCTGTCTTTGTCTTGGCCTTTTGCTTGCCATCTAAGTAGTACTTGTTTGAATGCTTCCGCATCTTCTTCGTTTTCTGTATACATCAATGTGGTTACCCAATATCCTTTTTTGGCAGTTTTTCCACCAATAGAATTCATCCAAAAATCACTTGGCAAAGTCTCCATAGCTTTGTTGTTTGGATCTTTAGGAGCTTCAATCCACCTACTTGCGACGAAATTCAAAATTTGTTCAAGTTCTTCTTTTTGAATCATGAGCCTACTAATTTGTCTCTAGATTTTAAAATTACTAAAAACTCTCGAATTTTGAGTTTGTGAATTTAATCTTACTAAAACTAAAAACATTCCTTACACTTTGTCGGTTATACAAATCTCTAAACTATCACACATGACAAACGACGATATCGAAATTATCGGTAAAAATGTCAAAGACATGTACGGAACATTCATGGGTAAAGTCGTAGGAACAATAACTGATATTGACGGAAGTATTCAATCCGTTGGCATTGACTGCGGTTCTCAAGGATTACAGCAAATCCAATATGAGCAACTAGTGGTTCAAGGTGATGTGGTTATTTTTATTCCAAAATGGAGACTCGACTCACAAAGACTCATTCGAGAAAAACAATTAACGCTACGTCGATTAAAAGCATTGATTGACATTGTTTCAGAAAATGATGACATGAAAACAGATGCAGAAATCATTCATGAAAAATACAAGTCAAAACTTGTATCATTAGATGAAACAGAACATGAAATCAAAGCAATTCTTGAGGCAAGATTGACAGAGCTAAATGATCAAATGAAGTCTGCAAAAATGTTATCGTTTGATGCAAAAGTACAATACAAGAGCAATGAAATCTCTGATGCAACATTTGAGACAGTGAAATCATGTACAACTGAGGTAATTGAACATGTGACTCACGAAATAGCCGAAATCGCAAATGTAAAGAGTAGAATTGCAGATCTTGAATTGGAAGTGCAAGAGATAACAGCTCCTCCAACACCCGACATCCAAGAATCAGCCGTTTCATATCTGGAGACTTCTGAACAAGAACAACAAGTTCAGACAATACTTCCAGAAGTACCAGTCGAATCAACAGTAATACCTTCAGAACCTATTGAGGCTCCTAGTAACCCTATACCAGAACCTCCTACTGATTCTGAGGTAACATTTGCATTTCCAGAACCACCTCAACAGGTGACCGCAGATACTTCAAAAGACGACAATGATAACGATTGGCTTGCTAGAATGGAAGCACAATAATTTTTTTAAATTATTTTTTTAACACTTAGAAAGATCTAATTTCATACACTTTTTGTTGTCTGAGACATTTGAAATTGGACTGGGAAATTGTGATGATTCTATAAGAAAAAAAGCTGATTCTGACTTTGTCTCTTTTTGGGACGAACAGGCAAAAAATCTGTCTTGGTTTACTCCTTGGAAAAAAACATTAGATTGGGATCCTCCTTTTGCAAAATGGTTCATTGGAGGCACGATAAATGCCTCATACAATACTCTTGACATACATCAGGCGACAAAATCTGGAAAATCTGCCATTCTTTGGGAGGGTGAAAATGGTGATTCTCGAAATATAACCTATGGTGAAATGTATCATGAAGTTCAAAAATTTGCTAATGTCCTCAAATCACTTGGAGTTCAAAAAGGGGATCGTGTAACAATCTATCTTCCTATGGTTCCAGAATTACCTATTGCAATGTTATCTTGTGCTAGAATTGGTGCAACACATACTGTTATTTTCTCTGGATTTAGTGCTACATCAATCAAAGATCGAGTTTCTGATTCTCATTCAAAAGTGATCATTACTGCAGATGGTGGTTATAGAAGAGGAAAAATTGTACCACTAAAAGATGTAATTGATGAAGCAATAGAAGAACTTGATTTTGTAAAACATGTTGTTGTTTTAGAGCGAACAAAAAATAAAATCTCAATGTCTTCAAAGGACAAACTTTGGAGTGATTTGATGAATGGTGTTTCTGACTACTGCGCTGCTGAAAAGTTATCTAGTGATCATCCTCTTTACATTTTGTATACTTCTGGAACCACAGGAAAACCAAAAGGTGTTTTACATGGAACTGGCGGATATCTTACTCATTTACATTCCACATTCAAATGGGCTTTTGACATAAAAGATTCTGATGTCTTTTTTTGCACTGCCGATATTGGTTGGGTTACTGGACATAGTTATGTTGCATATGCTCCCCTTCTTCACGGCGCTACTCAAGTAATGTATGAGGGTGCTCCTGATTTTCCTGATGCATCTAGAATGTGGAATATATTGCAAAAATACAAAGTGACTATTTTCTATACAACTCCTACTGCACTGAGAATGTTTATGAAATTTGGAGATGATATTCCAAACTCTTTTGATCTTTCAAATCTTAGATTACTTGGAACTGTAGGCGAACCGATAAATCCCGAGGTATGGAAATGGTATTTCAAAACTATTGGAAAAGAAAAATGTCCTATCATTGACACTTGGTGGCAAACTGAAACTGGAGGTATGCTGATTTCTTCTCTTCCTGGAATCGAAACAATCCCTCTAAAACCTGGTTCTGGAACAAGACCTATTCCAGGCGTAAATATCTCGGTAGTTGATGAAAATGGCGATGATGTCCTTGCTAATACCAAGGGCTATCTTGTAATCAAAAATCCTTGGCCTGGAATGCTTTTGACTTTATGGAATGATGATGAAAAATACAAAACTGTTTACTGGTCAAAATATGAAAATTGTTACTATCCTGGAGATTATGCTCTAAAAGACAATGATGGATACTTGTGGTTATTGGGACGTGCTGATGATGTTTTAAAAATTGCTGGTCATAGAATTGGAACTGCTGAACTCGAAAGTTGTATTGTGTCTCATCCTGATGTTGCCGAATCAGCAGTTTGTGGAATTCCTGATGAGATCAAAGGTGAAGTGATTATTGCATTTGTTGTTTTAAAACAAGATGCTGAAAATGATTTTGATGTTTTAAGAAAACATCTTGTGAAAAAAATCCGAGATGATATTGGTGCAATTGCAACACCAAAACAAATTTACTTTGTTTCAAAATTACCAAAAACTCGAAGTGGCAAAATAATGAGAAGACTGCTTAAGTCCATTGCTAATCATGAAAAAATTGGTGATGTAAGTACACTGGAAGACGGTGCAGCAGTTATTGAAGTAAAGCAAGCGTTTGACGAACTTCAAAAGTCGATTAATAAAAATTCAAAATGACTAATATTTTAATTCATCAAAATTAATGGAAACTAACATTTTAAACATTTTTTTCAATCCATCATATTCTGATTTTGAATTTTCATCTAATTGATCATATTCTTTTTCTTTAATTTCTTCTAATTTTTGAATAGATTTTTTAAAAAAATCTTGATACTCTTTTATTTTTATATCTGTCATTTGTTCTAAATCAAAAATTACTGTATTGCTTCCAATGAGATTCTTGTTTTCATCATACAAACTAGTCGCTTGCAAAAGCCCTGAAAATGTCTCTCCGTTTTGTTTTTTGAATGTGATTTTTCTATCTGTTACTTTGCCTGTATCAAACCAAATTTTTAAAGAATTATTCATGTCTTCCCATGATTCTTTTGGTACGTGTTCAAAAATTGGCCTTCCTAAGATTTCTGACTTGGCATATCCTAATTTTGCAGCATACGTTGAATTACAGTCTAAAATCACGCCTATGGAATTAATTCTTCTCCACATTATTGGTGCATCTTTGAGTGTTTTCCTAGCTTCTGTTTGAGACATTTTTTAAAATTGGATTGACTAGTTATTAAATTGAAATCTCAAAACCATTGATCGAGATTTTGACTCTTTTTTTCCAAGGCTTTTTTTAATCTGTTTAAAGTTGATTGAACTCTGTCTTCAGAAAAACTTCTTTCTTTAAGATAGTTCATTACTCCTTCATTATTCACATCTGTAAATATGATTTCGTCTACATCTGCAACTTCTGGATTTAGGAATATGTTTCTAATTTGCTGGAAATCTATTTCTTCTAACTGTTCTTGAATTTGTGGAATGTCTTCTAATCTGGAATGCTGCTTAATTAATTTCATTGCAGTTTTTGGTCCTATTCTTTCAAAACCATTTGGATTAAAATCAGTTCCAATTAAAATTCCCACATCGATTAATTCTTCTCTTGTCAATCCTATAGATTCTAGTGTTTTTTGAGTTTCAATGATCTCTGGAAGAACATCGATGTATGTATTCCTGTTTGGAATTTTTCTTCTTCCACTACTAGTAAAGTTCCTGACTAGCCTTTTTGCTCCACATAAAATAGAGTCATAATCTTGACTTGCAGCTGCATATGCTTGTCCTGTATTTGTTAAATGTGCTGCAGTTGCTTCTCCTTCTGACGGTGCTTCGATGTAGGGAATTCCAAATAATCTTAGAAACTCTTTGGATTCTTTAACCATCCCGTCTTTCATACTAGTTGTTTGTTGCGCATATTTTCTAGCATCTTCCATGTTTCCTTCAGCAACTGCCTTTTCATATTTTACAGTGGCATCTTTTTTGATTTGTTTTCTACGTTCTATTTCTGCTGTTTTGAGCGATGGTGGTTTCCCATCAAAAACATACACTGGTTTAATGCCTAATGAGAGAAAATTTACGTTTCTGTATAACAATCCGCTTAGATGACTGGTAATTCGTCCTTCCGAATCAGTTAACTGTAATCCGTCAGGGCCTCTGATGCTTGCTAAGAATTGATAAATTGCATTGTATGCATCTATGGCTATCACTTTATTAGAAAATGCTTCAAGAGTAGTTTTCTCCCTGATGACTAATTCTTTTAGATTTAATCCCATGAAATTTCTTGATGTTTTCAGGTATTTTGTGTTTGTCCTTTAATGTTGATCGCTGACATGTTCTTTTTTTAAAAACCGATTTTAATATCTGAACTGCTCTCAAATTAGGATGCCTCATCAAAAAATTCCCGAATATTTACAAGATAAAATATTTGAAATTAGATACAATGCTGATAACTCCATTTCAAAAACTGTGTCTTATTTTCCTTTTTCAGAATCTGAAAAACAGGAAATTATCTCATTGTTGATTGATTCTAGATTTAATGGATTTCATTCTATTTTTACAGATTCCGTTACTGATGAGGAATGGCTCAAAACAAAAGATCAAATCAAAAAGAAATTCAGAGATGAATTATTTGATATTGATAAAATTTGAACCTATCAATTCGCTTTATTATGGAGAATATGTCAGAGTAGGTGCCGAGATAGCCAAGTAGTACGGCGGCCGTCTCGAAAACGGCTACGCGCAAGCGTGCGGGGGTTCGAATCCCTCTCTCGGCGCTTTATTTTCTTATAATCTACATTGATTTTACAAAATGTTTAAACTGACTTGTTACAAAAAATCATCATGACTGATGAAACAGAATCTAAAATTCAAAATTCTGGCATTTCAACTGCCGAGTTAATTTCTCATTTTAGAGAAAAATGTAAAATTTGTGCTCATCATAGAATTATGCATAGTGAATTGGGAGTATGTGAGGGTGTAATGAATAAACCTTGTACTTCTGGCTGTGATAGGTTTGAAGCAGAATAACAGATGTTTGGAATTCTAATTCTTTAATAGTCTATTTTTTGTACTTTCTTTATGAGTTCAGAAAAAGAGGGAGAGAAAATTTACCCTCTAGGATATGAACCTGAGATATCTCCTGAGAATACAGATGATAACGTTCGAAACAATCTGTTAGATTTTATCTTAAAATCTGGACCGACTGAAGTTGTTGACACTGATCTGTTTGCTGTTATGGCCAAGAGACGTTCTACAAGAAAATTCTCTGACAAGCCTGTTGAAACTACCAAAATTGATAAAATAATTGCAGCAGCTGATACTGCTCCAACTGCTGGTAATTTTCAAGGCTTTGAAATTTTCTATGTCAAAAGCCCAGAAAAGAAAAAACTCCTTGTTGACGCTTGCAATAATCAACCATACGTTGATGCTCCTGTGGTTCTTGTTTTTTGTAAAAACCCCTCCAGAGTCAAATTTGATTTTCCAGAATATATATTGAAAAAATTTGCTATTCAAGACGCTACTCTTGCTGCTGGCTATTCTCAACTAGCTGCTCAAGCTTTGGGATTGAGCTCTATTTGGATTGGCATGTTTGATGAACAAAAAGTAATGGATGTGATAGGAACTGATCTTGTTCCTTCTTCAGTATTGTGCATTGGGTATCCTAAACAAACTAAATTCCCTAAACCCCGACGAAACCTCAAAGATTTAGTACATGTTACATGGTGATCTTTACTGCCATCATTCATCTTTAAATAATCATTGATTATTGTTATTTTTATGACTGATGCGTATGTGATGTTAAATTGTGAATTAGGAGCTGAATCTGAAATTATTGAACAACTCAAAGAACTTGAGCAAGTTGTAGATGTTTTTGAAACGATTGGAACGCATGATATGTTAGTAAAATTACAGGCAGAAAATTTTGAGAAAATTCGTGAAATTGTCTCTTGGAACATTCAAAAACTAAAAAATGTACGTTCTACTGCAACCTTGATAAAAAAAGATAATTAAGATTATTCCGTACCTTCTTTCAATGGTTGATGATAAGAATGAGATTGACAAACTAATTGATAATATGATTACCAGTGGCGACGAGTTAGTTGATAATCTAAAAACGGTCTTACCAAATTCATTATCTGAGTCTATGGTAATGTTCCATGAATCAAATGTTGCAAATTTAAAGAAAATTAGGGAGTTCCTAAACAAATAACTCTAGTAGGATTAATGCCTATGATTACTACTATATCCTTTTTAATCATTATTTGAGATCTATGTTATGGGAAGATCTAGAACTCTTTCAATTACTGTAAAAAAGAAAACAGGTGATGCATTTGATGCCATTTTGAAAATACCTCCAAAAATCATGCCTGATGCAAAAATCAATGATTCTGGGTGGTGGTCGTTTAATGGACCTTATGGAAAATCTATGTTAAAATTTAATGAAAACAAATCTCTTGGCATTTTAGATCATCAATATGTTGATGAAGAATCAAAATGGAATGTTCCTATGAGAGTTATTTCTAATGGGGATGTGTCTGAAGTTGTAATAACTCTGAACAAACCTGATGAGATAACTGATGAACAGTTTGATCAAAGAATGACTGAATTAGGTGAAATGTTCAATACTATGAAAAACATTATTGAATCTGACACTGCTTTTTAATTTGATTCTCAGCCTAGATTGATACAAATCATTCTTCATGCTTAAATGTAAATTTTGTAATGGTACTTTGAGAAAAATGCCCTATGAAGAAGTATATTATCAGAGATTAGAAGAAGATAATCCTGAAGATTATGAGAAATTAAAATCTAAAAAATTGGACTAGTCTTTTTTTGAATCGTCTGAATTCTCGTTTTGATTATTTCCTGGACCTACAATGTCTTCGGGTTTAACTTTGTTATCCCAGTCTCCTCTGGTTCCTTTGACCAACGAAATAATTCCAGCACCAATGAATGCTATCACTAGTGCAAAAAATACTGTTTGATCAAATATTTTAAAAGAACAGTTGATTTCTATAGGCGGCGAATTATCTGAATATTCATAACAAGTTCCAAACTCATTTGACTCTAAAGTGGCTGCTTGGAAATTATTTCCAAATCCTCCAAGTATGATAAACCCTACAAAAATTAATGCAATTCCTATCATGATAAATCGCATATCACTCATATTTTTTTTTCTGATTTATGGTATTTAGATTTTAACTTGATGGTGGACTAGTGTTATTTTTCAAGAGATTTTTTTAGGTTCTCTAATGATGCCTCATAAAATGCTCCCATGAATGCAATAAAATCCATGAACTGTTTTTCAGACATTTTTTTACTGTTAAGGTAAGATTTCCATGTTAATTCGACTAGGTTTTTTGATTTGCTCTTTATTGAAATGGTTGCCACATATGCTCTTAATGGCAAACCTTCTGTTGCAATATATGTAAAATATTCTCCTTTTTTCCATGCAACTACATGTTCTTCAATTTGATTTCCATCTGTAAATGTAATTAATCTAATTGCACCAACATCTGTCTTTTTTTTAGAAAGATAGACTGTTTTTTTGACATCAACCACCCATGTAGGCAACCCTGCAATATTGCTGATTTTTCTCCATACTTTGTTTTTTGAAGATTTGATTTTGATTGTTTTCTTTACTGTTCCTGTATGAAATGATTTTTTTACATTTTTGGCCATGTATTCTTCAAAATCTTTATGAATTTTAAATTTTAGTTGACAATCATTTTTAATCCCCATGCAAGAATAATATCAAATGGTCTTTGGATGGGGAAAAAAGAAACAAGAAGAAAAACCTTTAGAGGAAATTCCACAAAATAAAGAAATTTCTTTAGAAGATGTTCCAAAAATTATTGCTGATCTTAGCAAACTTCGTAAAACTCAAAATTTGGCTGAAATCAATAGTTTAAGAAATAACACTGAACCTCTAATTAACGATCTAATGAAAATAGGTAATGTTCTTGAAAAAGATGACCTTAAAATCGATGATATTGATAAGCATCTTGCAATCATTGTAGTCCGAGGTAAAAAACAAGTCATCAATGTAATCAAAAAAGATGTTGTTTCATTACCAAAAATTTCTTCATTTGATGATGCTGAAAAATTAAATTTATTGTTAAATTCAATTCTCAAGAAAGTTGGTGATGTTTTGGGGCGTCAAACCCGAGTTATCCATATTTTTGCCAAAAAATACGCTGCTCAATTAAAAGAAAATCTTGAGGTGATGAATGCCAACCATTCTGAAATCCAAAATTTGTTAAAAAATTATAATTCCACAAAATCTCTTTCAGAAGAAATATTGGATAGTATAAACAAAATCCACAAATTAAGTGAATTGCGTAAAGAAAAATCAAAAAAAATATCTGAAATATCTGAGCATAATTCTTCATTAGATAAAAAAATAGCATCACTGCAAAGCGATATTGACGAGATAAAATCTTCTGAAAACTATCAAAAATATTTGAATTTGAAAAAGGTTTTAGATGAATTTGGTAACCAAAAGTCAAAAATCAAAAATCAAATTAATACCCAATTCACAAAAATCTCCCGCCCTCTTAGCCGTTATGAATATGCATCATCATTAGATAAAGAACAAAAAAATATCTTGTCTCAATTAACTTCTGAACCTTTTGATGTATTGACTGACAAAAATAAAGATTCTATCATAATAATCCTAGAAAATGTTCGTAAGGGTGTATTGTCTGGTTCAATTTCAGTAAAAGATATTGATAAGATGTCTGCTCAGATAACTGAAACTGAAGAACTTCTTGACAGTTTCACAAACCAAGTTGCAGAATTCCACAAAAAATTTAAAGAACTGAAAAATGAACTTGATGCTTTACTATCTAAAGAATTGAGAATTTTGGAAAACGATCTTGTCAAAAATACTACTGATTTAGAAGAATCTAATCAAAAATCTAAAACATTTCAAGGTGAGATTGATGATGTTGATTCGAAAATTCCAGAATTAGTATCTGAAATTGAACAGAAATTGAGAAAATTCTCTAGTACTCGTTACACTATATTGGTATCTTAAAATTAAATTAGTTCCAAATCTGAGAAATTCTGTGTTATTCAAAAAGAAAAAATTTGAACGTAAAGTTTTACTAAAACAAGACGTTCTTGACAGCATTTTATCCTTTTGTCAAATGAAGCATCCTAATGAAGGAATTTTGATTTTAAAAGGGAAATCAAAAAATGGTGAAATCAAGATTGATGGTTTGGTAATTCCTCCTTTTAGTGAAACTGGTCCCACTTTTGCTGGATTTCCTCATTCTTTCTTACCTTTTGACATGAGTTATGTTGGCATTGTACATTCTCATCCTAGCGGATCTGCAGAACCTTCTGTAACTGATTTACATAATTTCTTTGGATTGGTGTCTATGATTGTAAAATCTCCATATGATGATAATTCTATTTTTGCTTGGGATAGTAGTGGAAATTCAATCCCGCTTGAAATTGAGTAATTTTTAAAAATATGCTGACCAAATAAACAAAAACTGAAGAAACTTTATATCCGTTTTAAAGATACTTTTAATGAATTGAATCCTCAGCTTAAACGATATTATATTTTCTTAGGTGCTTCATTGGTGTTTAGTATTGGTTTACAAATTGGATTGGGCTATCTAGGTGTCCCTTGGTACTTTAGTATAGGATTGGTAATGGCAATATTCATTTTACTTCCTATGATAATGCGAAGACGAGCAATGAGCAAAATGGGAAGTTATGGTAGTGATTCTGGATCTGGTGGGGGTGGATTCTTTGGTATGGGACAGCAAGGAAATTCAGGCGGAGTAAGATATGTTTGTCTTGTTTGTAACAACAAACACAAAGGTGGAAGTTGTCCTAGATGTGGCTCTAAGATGCAAAGAGCAGATTTCTAGTTGAAAAGATATGTCACTAGATGAAATCCGTAAAAAAGTAATTTTTCACAATTCCGTTGATGTGTGGATAGCCGCATGTCTCGAAAAAAATATTGATTGGAAAAATCCTGAAGATTATAAAAAATTTATTGACTATTTGTTAAAAAACAACCTAAATCTAAAGGCGTTTAATCTTTGTGCACATGAGGCAGGGGCAACTGAGGATGAAAAAGTAAAATTCACTGAGACTTTAGCTGAAACTAAAGAAGACCCTAACTCATTAACATATACTATTAAACTAAATGATGCTGCTTTGAATGTAATTCGCAGTTATTCTATGTGATTATCTTTTCAATTTTGGATTGACAATTGCATCAAGGGCATTTCCAATAAACACAAAAGCTAATCCTGTGATCGCAATCATTACTCCTGGTGGCATAATCCACCACCACATGCCTCTGGCAGCAGCTCCAAAAGTATTTGCGTCATGTAAGATTTGTCCCCATGTAGGAAATGATGGGTCTCCAAGTCCTAGGAAACTGAGACCTGCTTCTGTAGTAATTGCAGCTGGAACTGATATTGCAATACTTGCAAATGCATATGGTAATAATTGTGGAACAATATGTTTGAGTATTATTTTAGAGTCTTTTTGTCCCATCATATTTGCAGCGTCTACATAGCCTCGAGTTTTGATTTGTAATGACATACTTCGTGAAACCTTGGCTATCCCTACCCAACCGAAAATCATCAAAAATCCTACCATGACAAAGATACTGTTACTTATCGTGACTGATAAAATGATGAGAAATGGCAATGCTGGCAAGGCATAGATGATATCATTTAATCTCATCATGGCTTCGTCTGTTTTTTTGCCCTTGTATCCTGCATATACTCCGTAAAGTAATCCTATGATTACTGATGCAATGGATACTACTAATCCAATAAATAATGCAAGCGGTGTTCCCCACAATAACCCTATTGCCAAATCTCTTCTTAATTCATCTGTTCCCATGATCCCAAATGCTTTACCTCCCACAATCAATTTTGATTTTTGAATTTGGTTATCTGTATTTACTCCATACAAGTTAATTGAAAAAATGTAATTTCCTTTTAGAGTTTCTTTTGATTCTATCTTGGAAAAAATAATGTCTTCAGATGAGAATCTCTTAAATTCAAAGTTAAATTTTTCAGATTGTAATGACAAATTTTTCTTTATTGATTCATCTGTAGAAAAAATTCTTTCACTATGTGTTGTTCTTTGTTCTGAATATGGCAAAGATGTTGACATTAAATCAAGCTTTAATCCGTCTGGTCTGATTACTGACATTTGCAGTAATGGCGAATCTGAATATTCTGCTGAAAACTCGTAAATGAAATCATTTGGAAAATCATCATAATCAAAATTTACTCCGAATTGATGAGATGTGAGATTAATTTCTCCATTTGAAATATTTTGTATGGTTGGACTTTCTAATATTTTATGTTCTGGGATTTTTTCAACCATGAAAATATTTATCCAAATTGGAATTGCTACTTTTGGATTTGAAATCCAATTTCCTGGGTTGTTCCATTCTTGAAATGTATCTATTGGAATAGTAATCATCGCAACTATTGAAACTCCTATTAGCATACATAGAATTGTAATTCCTGCAATCCCCATTTTGCTCTTAAGAAATTCTTTTTTGATTTCTCTCGGGGTTATGTTGCTCATTTTCCAGTTCTCACTCGAGGATCAAAGTATCCATATAGCAAATCTGCCACAAATATGCTAATCAAGAAGAATACGGTAAGCAAATATGTTGCACCGATAATTACTGGTAGATCCATCACTGTGATTGCTTCAAAGTACAATCTTCCCATTCCTGGCCAATCAAAAACTGCTTCTGTAATTATTGCTCCTCCTAAAGAACCTGATAAACTAAGTGCTAAAATTGTGACAATTGGAGGTGCTGCATTTTTCAATGCATGTGTGTAAATAATTTTCTTTTGTTTTATTCCAATTGTTTTTTTTGCAATGATGAAATCTTCTTGCATAATCCCAACCATGAAATTTCTTACAAGGTATGCCCATGAACCAAATCCAATCATTACAATTGTAATTAATGGTAATGCCATATGATATAGCAATGAACCAATGTATGCTGGATCTGATGATGGAATGTCTGGTGTTGCTCTTGCGGGAAAAATTTGATAAGTAAAAGCAAATAAAAATATCATTAGCATTCCTATCCACCAAACAGGGAAACTTGAACTAATAATTGCAAAACTTGAAGTGATTCTATCTATAATGGAGCCAACTTTACTGCTTGAAAATGCTCCTAGAAATATTCCTATGATTGATATGATGACTGTTGCACTAGTAAACAATAAAACCGTTCTAGGGAGCTTTTCAAAAAGAATATCTTTAACATCTGAGGAACCTTCGTCACTAGTTAGGAATGTGGCATTTCCAAAATCTAACATCATAATTTTGTACATTGTCACTCCTATTCTCTGAGGCGAATACCATGGTTCATCTAGTCCTAAAATCTTAATTCTTTGCTCAATCTGACTTTGAATGAATTCTTCAAATTCTTCTACTGTTGAAAAGCTTTCAGCAATGGCTGGATTCTCTGTAATTTCTGATCTTACCTGAAAAACGATTCCTTGTGTAAGAATTGTGTCCATGTTGGAACCTACTAAGGCTATTGTGATTAATAGTGTAATCATCAAAACCCCAAACATTGTTACCACTCTTGTGGCAATATATCGTCGCATGCTCAACAATCTCAAGGTGGAGAATTACTTTATAACAATAGATGTTTTTCCCACAGTTTATTACTGCATAATAATACTGAGTTTTAGAAAAGACATGTCCTTTGATAGAGAAAGAGAAATGCACACCGCAACATGCGGTGATTGTGGAAATGAATGTCAAGTACCATTCCAACCAAAAGAAGACAGACCTGTATATTGCAGAGAATGCTTCCAAAATCACAGACCTGCCCCAAGACAAGGTGGTGGAAGATTTGGACGATCTGGAGGTAGATTTGGTAGAAGAGATGATAGACCACGAGAAATGCATGACGCAAAATGTGGTGATTGTGGGGCAGATACCCAAGTACCATTCAAACCAAAAGAAGACAGACCTGTATATTGCAGAGAATGCTTCCAAAATCACAGAAATTAGAAAATCGTTTTGAGTAAATTTCAAAACTACTTTATTTTATATTCTTAAATTCAACTTTTCCTATTTCACCAAAAGTAGACGAGAGTGAAACGAATTCTAGGCTTTACTAAGGCAGAAAAGCAAGTCTCTCGTCGATATATTATACACGATCATATCATTTAAACATTTTATGAAGATATGAAAAATAACAGATAAAACTTTGAATTTTTTATAATTATTCATGAGTGCTAATACTCTTCGAAAAGCAAAAAAACTTGTTGAAAGTGGTGGCGTGGTTAAAATTGAAGATGATCTGTTTCAAATAAAATCCTCCTCTGATCCTGAAAAATCTTATTTTGTTACCTCTGATACCTGTGAGTGTCCTGGTTTCAAAAATTTCTATAAATTTCATCATGGGAAAGGTCTGAAGGCCAACTGTTCTCATTTGGAAGCAATCAGAATATTCAAACAGGAAAATTCCGGTTAATTTACTTTATATTCTTAACATCTACTTTGCCCACAAATGCCTTGTTCTTTGTAATTATGATGGGGCGAAGGATTAATCCTGGATTTTTTACCATCAGTTTGATAATTTGAGAATCTGTTTTCTTTGCATTTTCTAAATTCAACTCTTTGTACATTTTGTCTCTTTTTCGCAATAGTTTTGATGGTTTCTTGCCTGACATTTTGATAATTTTTTTCAATTCTGCTTCTGAAAATGGTTCTTTGAAAAAATCTCTCTTTTCAATATCTGCATTCATACGTTCAATCTCTGATATTGTCTTTTTACAGGTAATGCAGGAAGATTTGTAATAGACTTTCATCTTGTTTTTTCTGGGTGTGTTCAATTAAAAATCCTTTAGAAAAATGCTCTTATGCACAGCAGATTGATTTTTTAAATTCTTCAGAATTTCTCTCAAAATTACATTCCTTACATGCCTGCCATCTTCTTTTTTTGAGGATTGTAAATGATGAGTCATAAGAGATTGAGTACATTTTTCCTCCACATGAAGGACATGATAATGGAATATCTATCTTCATCAATAATTATTGATTTATTTTGAATATAAGATCCGCGTAGAAATTATCTTTTATTCTGCAGAAGTTTGATTTCCATTTGGAACTTTACTTTCTTCTAGGTATTCCTCATTGAATTGCTCAATCATATGTTTTGGAATCGAAATCAAATCAAGATATGCTTGTCTTGCTTCTTCATACGTTCCTCCATTTGCAAGAATTTCATCTCTTGCTTTTTGGGCCTTTATGACATTATTTTTTGTATAGTTTAATTGATCAGTTACCATGTCCTGAATCTCTGGATTCAAACTTTGAATGTAATTATCATACTTGAAACCTTCAAACATTCCTCCGCCTGGTTGATAGTCTTCTATAGCCTGCTTTCTTAATGCTTCAGATATTCTTCTTTGCTGTTCCACAAATATTTGATCCTCATTAGGCTGCATTGCCTCTTTTTGTTCAGCGATTAAATCATTTAGTAATCCATGATAATATTTGTACAATGTTTGACCGATAGGATCTTTTTCAAAATCGCTTTCATTTGCACTTAGATATTTTATTGCTTGTTCGGTGGATAATTGTTGTTGTAATATTGAAACTGGCGTACTGTCTCCCTTTACCAAAAATTCAGTGCTTGCCAACCCTGTCATCCCATACCATGATGCTATGACATTAACTGTGTAGGTTCCTGGTACTCTTTGGAAATCTTTGAATTCTGCTCTGAACATGCCATTCGGATCAGTAAATGCCTTTGTTGTATCTGCACCTGTTCTGACTAATACCTCCACCCCTCGTGTTGCTTTGTATGCATGATCTACTACTCTGCCTGTTACCACAACTGTGTCTCCTGAAATGATTTCTGGCTTTTCTACGTTTAACTCAATTACAAATTCCCATAGTTCTGCTTGTGAAGTCTGAATTAAAGAAAATAGCATCAAAAATGAGAATAAGCCTACGACTAATGTTCTGTTATACACATGGGATGGTTTTGATTTTTACAGTTAAGACAAAGTATGAATTAAAATTCGCTATTTTTAAATTTTAATTGAGTAATTTGACTCCTTTTTGCTTTGATCCTAGTGAAATTTTCAATCCCTACTAATTCTTAAACCACTAAAATCACCCTATCTTGAATTATGGATTTGAAAAAATTTGAAAGGGATGTATTTGAAATGACTGCAAAACTTTCTAAAAATCTACATGCTAAAGATATGTCCAAACTTGATTCTGTTAAAGATCATCTGATTGAAATGTACAAAAAAAACTTGGTTAAAATCAACCATTCTATTTTAGAATTAATTTGTGCTAGTACTTTGATTTCTAGAGGGTATGCTGTATCTGTAGAAAAAGACGTATCTGATATTTTGGTATGTGATATTTTTGCAAAAAAAGGTGGAGGAAATACTATCATTGAAATTGAAACTGGCTTTACTCCTCCAGAACATGCAATGGATACAATAGATTATTTTTCTGCAAGGATAATGAGTAAAATTGCACGCTATAGCCAACATTGCTCAAAATTTTCATTGGCAACTCCTGTCGTTGGTATTTTACCTATTTCAAAAATTTTCTTACTTCCACCAAATGCTAGAAAAAAAGAAGATGTTGAAAAAATCAAAAACCTTTGTGATCGATACTACAAAAACCCTCCAATACAATTTGATGATATCCTTAATGCTCATCTTCATTCCATATTTTTGATAAACATTGACAAGGGCTTTGCTAAAGAACTTGATCCTCAGGGATATGTGGATTTAACTGAAAACCTATTGGAGCGAAGTGAAGTTGAATATTAGGTATATGCCAGAGAAAAAACTCAAATTCTCCCATTATCTAGGAATTGTAAGATGATTTGTGCAGCTTGTGAAACAAGAAAACATTTTGAGTGTATTGATTGTATGAATAATCATAAAACTCATCTGTGTAGCTGTGATTGCCATGATGAAAATACTGAAGCTCATGAAGTTGGGAAAACTCATTAAATTTAATTTTTGAATTTTCTTTCTATTTCCTGAGCCATGATTTCTAATTGATCTGTATTACCTAGTTTTCTAAAAGTTAGTTTTTCCAGTGTTTCAATGATGCTAATTGCTGCTCTGTATTGTGGGATTTCAGGTTCATTTAGTTCTCCATACATTCCAATTCCCTGAATATTGTTTTTCTTTGCAAATCCGAGAATTAATCCGTTAAACCCTGTAATGATTGATTTTTGAGGCGTGGTTGCAACATTTAGTCCTTCCATTTGTTTTGTTAATTCTTTGGATGTTGTTGTGATATATGCTTCTGGCTTGTTTCCAAAAATTCTATTTGTATGAAATCCTCCAACTGTGTAAAGAAATTTTGCAGAGTATTTTTTTGCAACATCAATCACATCTTGACACAATTCGTTTAATTCACTATTGCTTTGAGGTTGCCCTTTTCCTCCACCAAAAATAATTAGATCTTCTGTAAACCTATATTCCCATTTTTCATCTGGTACGTCAATATGTCCTCCTCTGTCTACAATATATGTCGGAAACGGTGTTTTTGCTATTCTGAATGGTTTTGTTCGAAGTGATTCATTGATGAAATTAACTACAATACTTCCTACATTTCCCATGTCTTGCATTGCAGCAATAATGATTGGTTTTTTAATATCGGGTTCTTCTTTTTGAATAAATTCCACAGGCATTCTATATTCTCATCAACTTTAAACATATGTTGAAATTTTATTGTGGATTTTCATTTAATTATTCAAATTTTTACCAATTGAGAATTTGATATTTTTTGAGCCTAAACATCTGCACTAAAAATTTTACCCAAAAGTAGAAACCATTATCATATTTTAACTCTTGTAACTTTTTGAATTTTTCTTTAATGATCGTCTAAAATATGAAGATTCATAAGTCAAAAAAACTTTCTGTCGACAAATTATGGAAACATCCATGGAAAATATTGGCACATTAGAATATGTCCTTGACAAATATTCCAAAGTTTGGAGTTGGAAAGTTACAGGTGATCGTGCCGTAAGTATGATATCCCGTCTAGTCTCTGAGGCATGGTATGGGGAAAATGTAAATGAAATAATCATACCTGATAGCACTGAAACTGTAAAACAACTGAAACTAATTATGGATAGATATCCTCTTGAAATTCTTTCAAAATCTGTTTGGCAAAGAAAAATTGTAAAGACATATGCTCCCAAGCCTGCTTTACCTCCTGTAAAATTAAAGCTGAAAAGAGCAAAAACAGGTGAACAGTTTCGTGGTAAGCTCCTAAATTTCCAAAAAGAGGGATTGGATTTTTTGTTAAAATCTTCTGGAAATGCTTTACTTGCAGATGAAATGGGTTTGGGGAAAACTGTTCAAACTTTGTCATATGCTGCAACTGAAAAACAAACTTTTCCAATTCTTGTAGTTGCTCCTTTGGTGACTTTGAATAATTGGGAAAGAGAAATTGAAAAATTCCTAAAAAAGAAAAGTAGGAATGGAAGAATAATTGAATCCGAATCTCCAAGTGTCACCATTATTCGTACCGGTAAATCTGAAGAATTACCAAAAACTGATATTTACATAATTAATTATGAATTACTTTTCAAAAGGCAAGGTGATTTATCAAAATTGGGTCTAAAAACTATTGTATGTGATGAGGTTCATAATTTGAGATCAAAGACAACTCAAAAATACAAAGCAGTAAAAAAATTGGCTGCACTTTCATCTATATCGTACAGAATTGGACTTTCTGGAACTCCAATCTACAACCGCGGTTCTGAGATTTGGCCTATTATTGATATCATTAAACCTGGTCTGCTTGGAAGCTTTAAAGAATTCTGTGAGTATTTTTGTTATGTTAATGAGAAAGGTAAGGCAATTGTTTTAGAAAACAAACGTGCATCTCTTAGAAATGAATTACAAAAACATGTGATGCTTCGAAGGAAGAAAGCTGATGTACTAAAAGAACTAAAAGACAAAGTCCGATACAAGGAAGTCATTGCAGCTGATACTGATTACTATCTTGAAGAATTAGACAAGATTTGGAAAAAAGTTGAGGCAGAACAAAAAGACGCTGAATCTGAATTTTCCAAATCTGCTTCATATCATAGGGCGATTCAGAGTGAACGTCAAATTGCAGGAATAGCCAAACTTCCACACGTTATCAATTTTGTTAAAAACATAATGGAAATTGAAGAAAGTGTTGTCGTCTTTTGTCACCACAAGGTAATCCATAAACTGCTTCATGAAAGCCTTCAAGAATTTTCTCCTGTTTCAATTATTGGAGGACAGTCTGATGCAACTCGCCAAGAGCAGATAGACAAATTCCAAAAAGGTGAATCAAAATTAATGATTGCAGGTATTCGTGCTGGAAACGTTGGTATCAATTTAACTCGAGCAAAATATGTAATTTTTGCAGAATTAGATTGGAGTCCTGCAATTCACCGACAAGCTGAAGATAGATTACATAGAATAGGCCAAAAAAATACTGTGTTTGCATATTATCTAATAGGGAATGGTACGCTAGATGATCACGTGGCAAATGTCTTAGTTGATAAAAGTTATGAGATAGATGAAATCATGGATGAAACTGCGGAAAATTATGAAAATAAAGACAAGGCAGAATTAATCTTGGCTCAAATACAAGACAAAGTTCGCTCAAAATAACTATATTTTTAGTTGCTCTTTTAGTTTTAGTAATTTTTTGTTAATGTGTTCTTTCTTTATCTGTTCTATCGACGTGTCTTGAATTTCTTTTATAATTTCATCTATGATGCTTAAAATCTCTACTTCGGGTTTTATTTGATCAAATTTTGTTTTCTTAAATCCTTCGGTCTCTGTTTTGTCTATCTCTACAATACCTTCAGGGAGGATTTCATACACTTTGACTATTTTTTCATCTATTCTTTGAGGCGACATTAAAACAAATTGATTTTTTCTTAATTTTTCTATTTCATTTACTAATTCTGTTTTTGAAATTTTGAGAATATCTTCAATTTGATCTAAACTACAAGATTTAATTTGTAATAATCGTAGTATCTTTGCCCAAGTAGGAATGCTCTTACTCCAGAGAATCTCTTTTGCTAAATCTGTAATTGAAAATGAACCGTCTTTATTTAGCGACAGCATTTTTCTGTCTTTTAGTGTTGCAAGAGAATCTAAAATTTTACCTACCCCCAATCTCTTTAATTCGGAATTCTCTAGATTATTTTCATTAAATGTACCCTTTTCATTGACTGCTAAATGTAAAATTTCCAAGTCAATTGTCCCTAATTTTCTCATACTGTTGATTTTTCTTTAAGATTTATCATTCTTTGCACAAAATTGTATTTTTACTCTTGAAGATTATATGTGGATTATACTGAATTGATTTTATGGTTCTATACGAACTTCCTAGATTGCCCTATGGGTACAATGAACTCGAACCTTTTATCGATACAGAAACAATGAAAATTCACCATCAGAAACATCATCAAGCATATGTTGATGGTTTGAACAAATCTCTTGCAGATGTTGGAAGTGCATCTCATCCACAATATATTACATCTGTACTCTCTGATCTGAAAGCAATTCCAGAATCTGGAAGAAGTGCAATCAACTTTTTTGGTGGTGGTTATGAAAATCATCGACTCTTTTGGGAAACTATGACTCCTGATAGTGATAAGGAACCTGGAGGGCAATTAGAAGATCAAATTGATGTTTATTTTGATAGTTTTGATAATTTCAAAAAAGTTTTTTCAAAAAAAGCAATTGCTATTCAAGGCAGTGGTTGGTGCTGGTTGGTTTTTAATTCTACATATAATAAAATTGAAATCATTTCTACTGAAAATCAGACAAGTCCATGGACCCTTCAAAAATTCCCTTTGCTTGGATTGGATGTCTGGGAACATGCATATTATTTAAAATATCAAAATAAAAGACCTGATTATGTTGATGCTTGGTGGAATGTTGTTAATTGGGATTATGTTGGAAATAGATTTTCAGAACTTATTGGTTGAAATCTAATTTGGACAAATTCTTTTAAACAAAATCTCAATTTCTTCCCTTATGAACAAGAGTCTAAGATACATTGCACTCCTTGCAATTTTACCCTTGTTTACAACAGGTTTGGGAACTGACTATTTTACAGATGTAGATGCTTTGAAAAGCAAGGGCACTGGAACTTCTCAATATGGTTCTAGTACTGGCATCTGTGGATTAGATTTGTGTTCTAAATATCCAGGCGGTAGAGCCGGTTGGGAGGCAGATCAAGGCACTAGTACCATTCCTGTAGCTCCAGTTGAAGAAGAACACATGGAAAAAGAATCCATGGAAGAAACTGAAGCTGACTTGGGTTCTGTACTTAGATTATCAAGAACAAATGTTCCAGCAACAATTCCTATGCATCAGGGATACTATGATGGTGAAGATGTTTATTTTATTATCACTGATTCTAGTGATCCAACTCATGCAGAAATCATTACTGAAAATCAAGGATGGCAAGTTGAGCTTGCTCCTTTGCTAAAGAACACTCCTGAAGAGGCTCTCTCAAAGACATACATGTTCACAAACGGTATTAAAGGCAATGGTGTACATGGATTCCAAGGAGAAGTCTTTACAAGTACTCCTGCACAAGCTGATGTGTATAGTGCATTAACTTCACATGTGCATGTAACATGGAATGATGGTGCAACTCCGAGAATACTTGATTCAGATGTAATGATTATGAAAGCAGATGAGAACAATGAAATCACATTGACTTCTGTTGATGTGGTTTTGAATATGCCCCAAATTGTTTGGCCTGACGGTCAAATGATGGTTAAGGAAGACAAAACTTTAACTGATGTTACTCCTTATGGTGGAGGTCAAGTTCTTGATATCGATACAGAAGAGATGAATGTGACTTTCATTACTCATCGCGGATGGGGCCCAGATGGTAGAACAATCTATTATATTGTAACAGATGCTACCCCTAGCGGTCCTGCAGACATGATGGGTGTTGTAAGTTCACCAACCTCTGCAAGCTTGATTGCAAATTCAGCCGCAGTAGATTTGTATCAATTCAAAAATGGTTTGACAGGTACTGGTCCATTAGGATTCCAACCTGGAATTGCAGTCGGAGCTCCTGGCGATGCAAACTATTCTCCAATGTGGAGAATCTTTATGATTGGCTGGGATAATCCCGATGATGCCCAATTATTAGAAACTATTGATGACATAAATGCATACAAAGAAGCTGGCTTGATCACCATTGGAATTGCTCGTCCAATGGATAGTGACCATGTTGTAAACTGTCCATTTATAGACCCATTCCAATAAGATCTTTTTTCTTTCTGAAAATTTGTTTATTTTTAAAGATTTTTTTTAACATATTTTTTGAGAATTAACTGTCTAACTTATCTTTGATTATGAGAATAATATTACATGAGTATTGCTGGAATGTATATGTTAAATACTGAAGAATACCGTGAAGAAAAAATTCATCAAGCTCTGGATATGTTATATCTTGATAGAAAGAATGAGTTTCGTGAATTATCTCAGGTTCTTCTAAATGAAAAAGCTCTCAAGGCAATGCCTAACTGGAAAGAATTTGTTTTAAATTTCAGTTTGGATGTTGAAGATGCTTTTAAAACGTGGTCCGGACAGCGTCCTTTGTCATCAAGCTCTCCACAAAAAGCTTTGACATTGTTACGCCAACTAGGTCGCAAGAAAACATCTATGAATCAACTTGCACACTTGTTAAATATGTCATACAACTTGTCGTGTGAATTCAAAGAGATCTATAGACGTCTGAAATAATCTCTTTTTCTTTTTAATCTAAATATCTAAATTCTGTTAGGTTTTCAATAATTTATAATGGATTTCATGTTGGAAGAAGAATTGATTGATTTGATGACTTTCTGTCTTCAGAATCCTAATTCTGTTGAGATAACTGAAAAACACAAACGAATTACCGAAATTGGTCATGAATTATTTGCAGATGGTGGAATTGATGCATTAGAGAATTTCTTTTTTGTATTGAAAAATAGGATTACTGAAGAAATAGAAAAAGATCCATCCCCAATGCGTTCGCTATGGAATGGCCTTACTGATGAATGGCAGTACTGACTTTTCTCTGTAAGAGGTTTATCCTCTGCCTATTCTGAAAATGGCAGTACTGCATGTTGGGCATGTGCCTTTGATTGCAGGTTTACCATTTTTCATGGTGTATGGTTTAGGGCCGCCGATTTCTCGTTTGTCACGACACTTAACACAATATCCTATTGTCATAATCCTATTAGGCTCAAGGTCATATTACCGAGAACTTGTTAAACTTTTTTAACTATTAGACAAATCTCCGATCCCATTAATCATGTTTTAGAACAATTTTTTTCGTATCGGGAATTTTGTGTTGATTTACGAACAAATCATTCTTATTTTTTAAATATCAATGAAATTTTTTACAAATTTTTTAATTCTTTTAACTAACACTGATCTGCATTGTTGTATACTCTGATAATGCACTATGGTTTTTCAAACCTTCCCAAACAAAAATCTCTGCAGTGTATTTTCCTGAATTATTTGGAGTCCATGATAATGACGGATTGAGATTTTGATTTGGTGTTAGTTGACCACTTATCCATCCTAATGATACAACAATCCCTGCATCATTTTTTATTTGAACAAGATATACAAAATTCTGTGATTTTGTTTGATGATTTGTTATGTCTGATGAAATTTGAATTTGTTGATTTACATTTACATTATCTACGATTGGAATTCCAAAAGCATTTTCTAATCTTGGATCCATAATTGATGTTCTTTCTAATTCTGTTAATGCAAAAGCTGGTATGATGCCTACAGTAATCACTAGTAATGTTAACAGTTCTATGCCCTTAACTAACACGATTTTTTGCACATTTTTTAGTTACAAAAGCCTTTCTGCATTACAAATTCTAACTTTGCCTTCAAATGATTCAAAATTTCTCTAAATTCTCAATTATGCTGCTTCTATCGGTAATGATTTTTCCAGGGTTTAGAATATTATTTGGATCAAAACTTTTCTTAATTTTTTTAAATATTTGATAATTTTTTGCACCATATTGTTTTTTGATAAATTCTGAGCGTGCGAGTCCATCCCCATGTTCTGCAGTAATTGTGCCTCCTATTCTCAGGATTTCTTGAAAATATTCCTCTGCGATCTCTTTGATCATTTTCAAATTCTGTCTATTTGAAATCAATCTCACATGCAAATTACCATTTCCTGCATGTCCATAGATAATTGATTTTGTTTTGTATTTTTTATTGATTTTATTGATGATAGAAAATACTTTTGGAATATTTTCTAAAGGAACTGCTGCATCTTCAATTATGTGGGGAATTCTTTTTTCTTTTGAAATTGATTTTAAACTATAATGCAAAGATGAATCTCTATATTTCCACCATTTTGCAATCTCTTTCTTTGTTTGTAGTTTCTTAACAATTTTACCCGTTGATATTAATTTGAATTTATTTTCTATTAACTTAATTTTTTCATCATATTCTACTAATAACAAACATTTGCTTTTTTTGTCAAATTCATAGTTAATGTGATCAAATGTGTTCTTATCTACAAATTCTATTGCAGAGGGATCTGTTTTGTTGATTTCTATACAATTTTCTGCAGCTTCTTTAATTGATTCATATTCGATAACAAATAAAATTATTTTTTTAGGTAGTTTTTTAATTTGTAATTTTGCAGATAATATGATTCCTAACGTTCCTTCAGAACCAATAATTATTTTATGTGTGTCTTCTTTTGTTTTTATTTTGTCTGTTCTATATCCTGATGAATTTTTTGAAACTTTTGGAAATTTGTCTCTATCGATATTTTTTATAGTTTTTAAAATTTTGCTTGAAACTTGATTGTTTTTTGGAAGAGTAATCTTTTTGCCATTACCGTCTATGAATGTTATTTCTTTTACATTGTCGATTACACTTCCGTACTTCAAACTTCTACTTCCACTTGAGTTGTTTCCAAGCATTCCTCCAATTGAACAAAATGATCCTATTGACGGATTAGGTGGAAAGAATTTTTTTGCTTCTTGTAGTTTTTTATCTAGTATTCCTTTAATCACTCCGGTCCCAACTTCAACATGTTCTTTTTTGAGCCTAATTGAAGAAAAATTCTTCATGTCTAAAATAATTCCTGAATTTAGTGCACTTCCAACTAATCCTGTACCGGCCCCACGAACTGTTATACTGATCCTCTCGTTTTTAGCAATTTTTATTGTATTGATGATGTCTCTCTCGTTTTTTGGAATGACTATTATTTTTGGAACTATTTTGTACGAACTTGCATCTACTGAATAAAACTCTCTGAATTCTTTGTCATACAATACATCTCCTGTGATTTCTGATTCTAATTTTTTAATAGTTGATTTTATCATGTGTTGTTTCTATAATCTGATTCTGTAGTAATCCCACCTTTCGGGATCAAACAACGTGACAAATTCTGCTTCTTCCTTATCTATTCTTGCTCTGATGACATCTCTCAATGCAAAACTTGTCAAATACTTGTACTTCATTGAATGAGCTTGCATGATGAACATGTGTCTCATTTCACTACCTCCCTTTAATCCCCAATATCCCATTTTTAGTGCTAAAGGCTCTAGGAATATTGTATTGCTTTCTCCATAGTTTTCGTCTCGAATTTCTTCACGCAATTTGTAGTTCTCTAGTGGTCCTCCTTTTGAAAATCCCACAATTTCTCCATTTTTATCATTTAATCTTAATGTGTTGATGATAACTTGTGGATCCTTGACTGATTTTTCAAAATTCTCTTTTTCAAATTGAAGTGGAGATGGTAATTCTAAAAATATTTCATATAGTGTTTTTATAAAATTTGGATCTGATCTTGTTGTCCTTGATTCTATTGTGGGAATTAATTTTAGATTTTCATAAGAATAATTTGCTTGAATTGTAATTTCTTGCTGTCTTATTTTCATGAATGATAAAACGGTATCAAAGAAGTTTTTCCTCATATCTTTTGGAAGTATTTTTAGAATACCTTTTGCCATGTCTGTTTCTTTATTGAGCAGTTCTTCAAAATATGCTACAGCACTACGTACAATTAGTGACGGTCTCCATGCAAGTGCATGGGCATTCATTTTTGCCATTTCCATAGCTTTTGTAAAATCACCTAACGCATAACCACTTATTCTGTCTACTACTGACAGATACCATCCCATTTCCATTATGTGTTCTTGATATGGTAAGTTATTTCTAGTCAGATCTGAACTATCGAATGATTGCTTAATCTGAACTTCTGCATTGCTTTTTAATTTTCCACTCCATGGATAGGTTGTTCTTAAAATCAAAACTTTGATTATTTCTAAATCAATATTTGCTTGATTGATTAGCTGGCGAAGTTTTTTATCCATTGAAATAAATTTTAACACACTTTCTTCATGAGGTTTATCTACACTTTTTTGTGGATCAAAATCATGAAACAATGCTGCAACGTACAGGTATTTTATGTCCTCTTCTGTAAATTGTATTTTGTCTTGATTTATTGCCAAAAGTGAAATATATGTAACTTCTAATTCATGATTGATATTGTGATATCCGTAATATTCAGTTCCTAGTCCTTGACTTTCAAATAAATCGATAGTGTAATCTAACATTTCTACATAGCAGTCATCTTCTAATCCCTTTTCTACCATTAAACTAAGAATTTCATTTCTCATTGAATGTGTATTTGCAAATTGCTGCAATAACAAACGATCTCTATTACTGTTTTTAAAGATGATCTCCTACTTTTGATATCCTGTGATTAATGTGGCTCAGAAAGATTCAATAGATTTCGGGTTTTGCTATTTTTGAATGTCATTTAATAAAGAATTATTAGAAAAATTGATGAATTATTATGAAAAACATTCTCCAAAATTTACACTTTATGTTAATGATAATCTCTATGATGTATCTGAGGCTAGTATTACTAATTCACCCATTCCTGTCAATGAACCCACCACACGTGGTGGAGTCTATTTTTCAGACAAATTTGCATACAAAATGAAATGTGTTGTAAAAGACCTTTCAATTGTTCCATTGTTGACCAAAAAAATGCTTGGACCCAACACCGAATTTGGTGAGATCAAAATCTCTACTAGTATTGAAGTGGATGGCAATTCATTGCCTCTTGAACTTTCTACAAATCTTACAAATAGTGTTCAAACTCCTTCTGCAATTGAACTTAGCTTGATTATTGTAAAAATAAACTCTGTCTAATCTACTCTGAGATATTTATCATACTTGTCTCGGCGTTCTTTATCTGATAATATTTCATATGCCTTGTTAAGTTCGGCCATCTCCTTTTCAGAATCTTCTTTTGTTTTATCTGGGTGGGTTTTTTTAGCAAGTTCTCTGAATTTATTTTTAATTTCTTCTGGAGTTGCATCTTTTTTGACACCTATAATTTCATAATAATTTGGAAGTTCATCGTTGTTTAAAGCATCTCTGAATTCTTTGTCTTCTTTTGTGTTTCTCCTTTGACCCAATTCTTCATAATCGTCTCCCCAATCTGAATGATATTTTTCAAATGTTTTGTCTTTTTTTGATTCAAGCTCTTCTTTATCATATGATGTTTTTCGTCGTAAAATTATATCTCTTGCAAGAAATAAAAAGAGACCAATTACAGCAATGGCAAAACCTGAAAAGAGAAGAATTTTCTCTTCATCGCTTACTTCTAATTCCATGTCTAAATTATTATTTTGAGCATAAGCTATTTGTGTTGTCCCAAAAATAAATACCAAAATTACAAAAATACTAATTTTCTTCATTTTATTTCCTATGATAATCTAAAGTCTTCTTTTTCTGTATTTAGAACCACATGAGTGATTGTATTTTCCACATTGGGAATGGATGCTAGCCCTTTAACAAATTTGCTTAATTCATTTCTTTCTTTGAATTTTGCAACAATTATTGTGTCTGTAGAACCTGTAATGTCATAAACCCCACAAACATTCTCAAATTTAGAAATCTTTTCTTCAATGTCTACAACTTTGTCATTCTTGGCCATGATTTCAATTATTGCTGTTAATGAGTAGCCTATTTTTTCATGATCAATTATTGCTGTATATCCTTTGATTATTTTCTCTTTTTCTAATTTTTTAATTCTAGATAACACTGTAACTGTGGACATCCCTAGTTTGAGTGCTAATTGCCTTGCTGATTGTCTTGCATCTACAAGTAGATTTTTGAGAATCTTTTCATCTGTTTCATCCATATTCATACTGTTTCACCGCGAAAAATATATTTAAAATTTGATAAAATTTGTTAAAATTTGTTTGGTTTACTAAGCATATCCCTTTGTTCTCTATTTCAAATTTAATACAAATGACATTATGTTTCTAGTATGGGCGAAATTGAGAATCTTGTCCAAAAAGGACAATCATTAATGGATGATGGAAAGTTTGATGAAGCTCTTGGCTATTTTGAACAGGCACTTTTACTAAACCAAAACGATCCTGATTTATGGAATAATAAAGGAATAGCCCTTCGAAGTTTGGGCAGATATGAAGAATCTATGGATTGTTTTAACAAATCTTTGGAAATTGAACCTCGTGACAAATATGCCTCTTGAAATTCATCCTTTTTTGAAATATGCTTTACTTCAAGTCAATCTATATTATTAACAAAATATTATGAAATACAGTGAGTAGTAAAGTAGAGAAGATGTTAGTTCAAGCTTTTGAATGTGTTGAAGATGAAAACTATTCAGATGCACTAAAATTATATGATTTGGCTTTAAAAGAAGAACCAAAAAATGCTAATATTCTAGTTGATAAGGGCGTAACATTACAAAACATGGGCAAAATTAAACTTGCAATTCGCTCATTTGATAAAGCTCTCCAAATATCTCCTAAAAACTTGGATGCATTACTGAATAAGGGGGCTGCCCTGCATTCTGAAGAAAAATATCTTGATGCAATTGATTGTTATGATATTGCTTTGAAAGTTGATAAAAAATGTGCAATGGCACTTGCATACAAGGGCCTGTCTTTAGGTGAAATGGGACACTTGGAAGATGCTATAAAGCATTTCAAGAAAGCGTTATCTATTGACAAACATTATGATTTGGCAAGTATTTCAAAAGATATTGCTCAAGAATTGCTAAAATCTATTCAAGAGAAAAAATCTAAAACACAGTGACATCGCCAGGTGCTGGCTCTCTGTTTGTTTGTTTTTCATGTTCTTCAAAAAAGTCCATGTGTGCTGAATTTTGATGTTTTCTTAATTCCTCAATGTTTTCAAAACCTTCGTGGCACAAGTAACATTTTGGTTTATGTTCGTCCACTAATGGCAGTACCATATTCGTTGTCATATTTCTGGTTACTTATTTCTTGAGATTGCATCTAAAATACGGGTGAAACAACAAAAAAAGACTAAAGAAAAAGATGGTTTCTTGATTCTATTAATTGAATCTTAGGCATATTTGGAAATTCCCAGGAACCCTCGACTTGATTTCCATACTGCTTCTTCCTCTGTAAATTGTTTGTTGCAGTTTAAACAAAGAAAATCACAACCAATTTCACTAAATTTATTTTCACATGAATTGCACACATAATGATTTTTAATTCTTCTATAATCTATTCCTAGAGCCTTTAATTCTTTATTACAGCTAGGACATTTGTCATTTCTAAATTCTCTTTCTTCTGCAATATTTCCACAAGAATAGTGTTCTATTAGATCAATTTGATTAAAATCTGATCTCTTGCACTGAGGACAATGGAATATGTGGCCTGTTTTAATAGAATTACAACTAGGACAAAATACTTCTTTAATGTCTTCAATTTGTTTTATTTTTCCATCAGAAATCCATCTTTCAATGTTTTTGTTTAGTTCTTCGTTGTTAACTGAAAGTTTGTCTGATAACCATGCCTCACTTAATCTGTTTGTTGTTTTTAATAATTCCGAAATGTCTGCATATTTTGGTTCTTCACTATTTTCTAATTCTATTATTGAAAAAATATTTTTTAAAGCCTCTAATCTTATCGGTTTTGAAAGTATTTCATATGCTCCTTCATTAATTAATTTTGAAATGATTTCTGAATTTTTTTCCAATGCAGTCATTATGATAATTTCCCCATCTGGATCTAACTCTAACAATCTGCTTAGAAGTGAAATTCCAGAACCATCTTGAATGTCATAATCTATGAATGCTATTGGGTGAATTCCTTCTTTAGATAATTCTTGAAATTTCTTAATTCCATTTTCTATGCATTTTTCTAAATGTATTTCTTTTTGCCCTAATTTTTCTAAAAATTCTTTCATTCTTGTTAAAATGTTTTCAGAATCATCTATGAGTAAAACTGGCCTTTTCAATTTATCTTATGATTTACATCTTTTTTTTCATTTTTATTTTCTTTGGTTAACCATATCCAAAAAACCCATTTTTGGGAAATACTGAATTTGATTGTGTAGGTATTAGTTAATTTCTAAATTAAAATAACTTAAGTGGGAAAAACACTACAAACCATCCTATTACAATTATGAGAAAAATGATTTTTGTAATTATTCTTAATTTGTTATGTTTGATTTTATCCATTGTAAGTACAATTCCTAATGAAATAAAGGGTATTGTAAGGATGAAATAGTATGGAAACATTACTCTTCCGGTAAATTGTAGTAACAAATATGGAACATACATGGAAATAATTCCAGAAATTAGTAACAACGTTGTTTTTTCTTGCTTCTTAATTATTCCATGTGTGATTAATCCTACTGTAGACCAAAAACCCACAATCCACAATGCTTGGTTGGGATCTCCTCTCCATTCCACTCTTAATATTTTTCCAATATGAAGAATCCCATTATACGTATCATCAAATGTTTTTTCATTTATTACTCCTAAACCATTGGCATTTTGAGGAAGCGGTATTGGCAAAACCCAATTATGGGGAAAGTTTGTAGATACTGTATCCCAATTTTTAGTTTTATAGGCTTCTGAACTTAGATATCCTTTACTGAGAAAAACTCCTAAATGTTCAATAGGATTAGTGACGACATCTACTGGTATCTGTTTAATGTATCCTCTTGATTCCATTACTTTTATTTTTGGATAAGATATTGCTCCTTCTCTTCCATCTGGGAGTTCTTGAGTGACAATCATTGGCTCATAGATGATTGGTTGGTATATGATATCATAACCCCATAATGGGATTAGAAATGATATTGATGTTATGCTTAAAAAAATTAAAACTTTTTTTATGTCATGTAATTTTAGATCCCACTTTCGATTAATAACTAGATGATTTATCATAATTAAAAAGAAAAAGAAAATAGCAGTTTCTTTTATCAAGAAAGCAAATCCTAAAGATATCGCGGCAAAATAATATTTTTTTTTGATATAAAAATAAAATGATAATATTCCAAAAAACATCAAAGGCACATCTCGCAAAAACAAACTTGAATGTACAAAAAATATTGTGTCAAATGACAATATTGTGGCAGCTAAAAGGGCATTTCTTTCTGATGTGTATTCACAAAAAATTTTATAAAAAACCAACAAAGATAACATTCCAAAAATTACTGACGGTACTCTCCATGAAAACCAATTATCTCCAAAAATTGTAGTCGTGGTACCTTGAAAAAAATTGATTCCTGGAAGCTGATACGGGACATGGTCTTCCCCTTTTAAAAAATCCCTCATAATTTCAAGAAAAATAGATTCATCCCAAATTTGTAAGAATTGAGGTTGTGCTATTACAAAAGCATGGAATATTATTGAGATTAAAATGATGTGTGTAATAGTTATTTTATTAACATATTTTTGTAGGAACATCTTAGATCTTCTCTCTTGATCTAAGAATCTTTAAACCTTGATTTTATGTTATTGTCTACTTGATGGATGTGAATAAATTTTTGATGTCCTAAATTCTGAAGGAAAATTTCTTAATTTACACTTTTTTTAAAGAATATTATTCTAAAATAACAATCCTCCAAAAATCTGTGCAAGAACTGCAATAGCTCCTATAATTAGTAATTTTATTCCTGTTTTCATTTTAATTGCTCATTTTTCACGTGTAGGTTTTGAATGAGCTTTAATCATATGTTTTTTTGTTCTTTCTGGATCTGAAAATTTTAATCCACATATTTTACATTTTTTTGTAAATGTTACATCTTTTTTGAAAATATTTTTTATTCCTATTTTTCCAAATGAAAAATTAGATTCCATATTCAAGAAATCGTACTTTCATTATAAGACATTGCTTAACATTGTTCACCATCTCATTTTCCTAATAGTTAAAGTAGTAACATTTCAAACAATATTGATGACAAATTCTAAAAAATATAGAGATCGAATTTATATTATTAAAGATATTATTTTAACTCTGTCTGAATACGGACAGCTTAACCAAACATCTTTGTTTAGTTTTTGTGGATTAAATATTACAAAACATAAAACCATTTTAGATAACTTGGAACAAAATGAAATGATTCAAAGAATTGAAACTGTTGAAGGAAAGAGAACAATAACAATATTCAAAGTTACTTCTAAGGGCATGGCTTTTTGTAATGAAATTTTAGAACCTTTTGAAAATTTATTTCCAAGAGGCGGACATTCAAACTCCAAATTTTGAATTTCTATTCGTCTTCTAAATGATATTTTGATGTAATGTCTTTGTCTAAATCTTCTCTTTTCTTTAAATAATTACCATATCTTTTATTCCATGAATTTAAAGAACGAAATTGTTGTATGCCTGCAACTAACCAAATCCCTGATGTAACTAATACTACTGTTAGAAGAATTGTCAACAATATTGCAAATTCTCCTTCATTCTCTATTAAGTGAAGGAATTTTGGATGTGTGATTAAATATGCTGAAATCCCTATTGCAAGTGGTGCTAATAAAAGCGCTGAAAACGAAACACCTAACATCAATCCTTTGAGATGTTGTATTTTTTCTATAAATAGATCCATTGAACTTATTATGTTATTATTACTATCAGACAAATTTTGTTTCCTCTTTTTTAGACACTTCCTTTTGTTTCATATCTTTAAATGAGATTCTAATGGATGAAATATTAAAATTTCTCTGATGAATCACTGGTGGAATTGGTTTCTTGTGATATATAGCAAATACTTAACAATGTTAATTCAGTTTTATTACAAATTTACTTCAATTATTATTATGAAAAAACAAGATTCCCACGATAAAGAAAATTTAGATGATGACAATCAAGATGAAGAAAATTTGGCTATGAAAAAAAACGATGATTGGTGGCGCTTAGAAAAATTTCAGATTGGCAGGAGCAGATTTTCATAATTATGACTTTTTGTTGTAAGGGTGTGTGTAAAATGTTACAAGCTGATGCTATCCCTACTGGCATGCGTTACAAATCTGGCCATAAATTATGTTCCATGTGTTCTGTTTTTGTCCAAACCTCTGAAATTGGATGTCCTTGTTGCGGTGTTCGTCTTAGAACAAAATCCAGACATAAACGATCTCGAAAAAAATTAACACATTAACATTGTTAAGCATATTCTAAATATCAATAATTCTCATTAGATCTAATGCAGAGGCAACTCACTCCAGAGTGGAAATACATGACTGTGAATCCAAACTTTGGTTTCATTTACACCCAAGACATTTCGGTATTTTCCTAACGCTTCTGCATTATTCTTTGTTATGGAGTATTTTTGAGAATTAACATTGTTAATTGAAGTATATTACTTGCAAATTCGGAAAAATTGTAATGGCTAAACTCAAGTGTAATGATTATGGATTTGAATGTGATTTTGTGGTTGAAGGTGAAATTGATATGGTGCTTGAAAAATTTGGACAGCATACGGATGAAGAACATGGAATAGATTATTCCAAAGAATCCTTGATGCAATTTATTCTCAGAAAATCATAATTCAATGGAAAATGTGTATTGTATGATTGATCTCTTAGATTATAATTTCATTTTATTTTTCTTTGAGGATATTTTTCTTCAAGGTGGTGATGGGGGAATTTTTTCGTTTATGAACCAAGGTAGACAAGCCTTAGGCAGTGATGATCCTATAGTTAAAGGAGTAATTTTATCTCTTTTTGGCGTAACAGGATTTGGAATTATTCTAAATGTTTTCAATTCCTTAGTAAGAAAAAAGATGGTTGATCAAGTAAAGCTAAAACGAATCATGAAAGAAACACGTGCTTGGCAAAAAGAAAGAATGGCTGCAATGAGAGCAAAAGACCAAGCAAAGGTTGCAGAACTAGGAAAAAAATCATCATACATGAACAAAATGTCAATGGAGATGATGCAGATGAACATGAGACCAATGATGATTACCTTTGTTCCGCTAATTTTGATATTTTATCTTGTCTTGCCACAATTGTTCTCTTACACTGTTGCACTATCTCCAATTCCACTAAATGTAATTCCTGGAGATATGTTCCAATTAACATGCACTGCTGAACAAGCAGCAGATGTAGACCATGTTTGTACTGAAGAAAATGCACTATATCTGTGGGCCTGGTATTTCCTTTCATCTATTTCGTTTAGTGGAATAATTATGAAAATTACAAAAACGTCTATGAATTTGAGTTAATTTTGAAAACCTTGCAATTTTTAAATTCAAAATATTTGGAGAATCATTAACAATGTTAAGCGAATCATAAATAATTAAATTACATTTGGTTAATGATGTAGAATTTTGTTAGCCTTGATGAAGTTTAGAATTGACATTCTTTTTACTGCGGCCTAGATTTCAATTCATCCTTTTTCCATACATACTGCCTTTTTATCACTGGCTTCTAAATTCTACATTTTAACATTAAACAAATTATTTTTCTATAAAATAGTCCCAAAATGAATTGTTTTTACTGTATTTTACTAAGGAATATATCATGAAAGACAAATCCTCCAATATGTTAGAACAACTGGTTGGGGATTCTCAAGCATTAGATCGTGCTCTTGCAGGAGAAGAGATATCTTACAAAGACGGACTTGAATTAATGAATTATGATAATTTACATTTATTTGGTGCTGTAGCAGATAATACTCGAAAAAAACTGGTTGATGATACTGTAACTTTTGCAGCATCTTATTACATGAACTACACAAATGTTTGTGTTGCTAGTTGTCAAATGTGTGCATTTTACCGAAAGGAAGGAGCAGATGATGCATACACACTTACTCCTCAAGAAATTGAACAAAGAGTTGGAATTGCAAAACAAATGGGTGCCACAGAAGTTCATATAGTTGGAGGATTTCACCCAAAACTTCCATTGGAATATTATGAAGACATGATGAGAACCATCAAAAAAAGTCATCCACAACTAAACATCAAAGCACTTACTGCAGCTGAGATTTACTATTTATCAAAATTAACAAAAAATTCTACAAAGGAAATTTTATCACGATTGAAAAGTGCTGGACTTGATTCAATGCCTGGTGGGGGAGCAGAACTATTTCATCCTGATATTCGAGGGAAAATTGTCAGAGGAAAATGTACTGGACAACAATGGCTTGATGTAATTGAAGAGGCACATAATATGAATATCAAAAGTAATGTGACAATGCTTTATGGTCACATTGAAAAACCTGAACATATTGTTGATCATCTAATTAAGATTCGCGAATTACAAAAGAAAACAAATGGCTTTTTGACTTTGATCCCTCTAAAATTTAGTTTGGATAACACTGAACTGGAACAACAACATTTGGTAAACAATGAATGTTCTTCAGTTTATGATTTGAGAGTTATTGCGTTGTCTAGATTAATGCTTGCAAATGTTCTAAACAATATATCAGTTTATTGGGTTGCATATGGGAAAAAACTTGCACAAGTTGCATTATCTAATGGTGGCAACGATTTAGTTGGAACTGCTTTCTCTGAGGAGATTTACAAGGCTGCCGGTAAAGCCACCTCTTCTTCAGTTGACGAATTGGCAACAATGGTAAAAGAAATTGGTCGTGTTCCTGCTCAAAGAAATACTCATTTTGAAATTTTGAAAAAATTCTAATTCATTTGTTTTTTAATCGAATCCAACTTTTCTTCCATTTTGACCTCTTTGTCTCGTCTTGAATCTATTTTGATAATTACTTCCACTCTTGCTATGCCTAGATTATGAACTGTTTCCATCATTTGTTGTGTTGCTTTATTTATTACATCCATGTTATCTGATTCTAAAATTGTTCCCATTGGGTTGATTTCATATCTTAGATTTTTTATTTTTTGGATTGATTCTATAGCTTTTGCAATATAAAAACTGGCACTGGTGGTTCTAGTGGCCATTGGATATATGCTAATTTCAGCTTGAATCAATGGTGCTTGTTAGGTAATTTGAGATTAAAAGTTTTGAATTACTCTGCAGGCTTTTTTTCTTTTCTTTTTGCACTGTCTTTTTTTCTTCTAGCTCCAAAACTAATCAAAACTAGCAAGAATCCTACTCCGATTAAAATGCCTGACAGCATTTGATATGCTTGATTCTGATCTTCTGCAATCATTAAATCAATAATTTCTTCTTCACTCATCCCTGATTGACCTATTGGCTGATCAATAGATCCTATTGTTACAATGATTCCTGCAACTATCATCGCTATTCCTCCTGCTAGAATTTTTTTATCTACTAACACCAATTATGATTTTGTCTGCTTTTATCCTATATTAGGTATTTTCAAATTGGATTTTGTTAGCACTAGTAAATTATTTATCACTAGGTTATATGCAATGTTTCAAGATTTTTTATCAATTGAACTCAAAAATTGAATCCTTGATTGTTTTTGGAATTATGGGTGGTATTTTGCTTCCTGTGCGCCTGTTGTTTACAGAATTTGTCTCTGATAATTGGCTTGGTTCTGCAGGCTTGATTTCTGTAATATCTGTTGTCATAATTTTACTTGCAAAGAAAAACAAACTTGGATTTTTTGGGCATATGCTTGAAAGACAAATCTTCAAATTCCAAAAAGGCAAACGTGGAATTTTGATTTTTACAGAATCTGCAATTTTACTTGTAATTTTGGGAACAATAATTTTTGCAATTGATCAAGGACATTCTCTTTATTCAGAACAAAAAATGGAATATGTTGCAGAAATTGAATCACAGCAAAATCCTGTAGATGCTGCAAAAAATATGACTCCTTCTGATTGGGTTTTTGGTGCAATAATGGCCCCTGTGGGTTTTGTAACTGCATTTCCTCAAATGAGTGCCGCGATGGCGTCTATTGATGAAAAAATGGACGGGTGGTTAATGCATTTTTACACTGTGGGTTTTGTAGAGTATCTTGAACTAGTTGGAATACTGGTTTACTATAGAATATCTTTTAGAAAAAAATCTTCTATGTTGGAATCTCAATTGAAAACTCCTATTCATTGATTTGAGTTGTAATTTATAATATGTTTAGAAATTTTTTGTATTTTACTAGTAAATATCCTAAAATCCTTCTGGTGGTCTTTGGACAAATACATTACACACTAGGGCATCTGTTTTCTCATCTCTATATTGAACATTACATGAAACAAATTTTCCCTTGAGTGCTCGTTCTAAATCTTCTTTAGTTTTCTCTTCGTATTGTGGTTGGTCTGGATCATCAATTTTACTCATAATAATTTTCTCAACTTTGCCATATTGTTCTTGATTGTCTTTTCTTGTGTGACTGATTAGCAATTCAAAAGCATTGTTTGTAAGGATGTTAAGCACTGCTCCTCCAATTCCGTCTCCCATAATTTCTAAACTTTTTTTGTTCTATAATTACTTGCTGGCAATACTGATTTCAAAGTCTGGAACAAGTCCTTTCTCTTTTGCCATGGTAAACATTTTTCTAATTGCTTCTTCTCCTGGGTCTCCCATGTTTACCGTGACCTTGTTGACATACATTTTTACAAATTTCTCAATTAGACTTCTTTCCTTGCCTCTGGAATATTGCATTGCATATTCTATTGCATCCTCAAAATGTTCTATTCCAAATTCGATTGATGATTGAAGATATTTATCAAATTTTACTATCGTATCCATGCCTAGGTCTGTTCGCATAACATTGATTCCTAAAGGCACTGGTAATCCGTTTGTAGTTTTGTCCCACCATTCTCCGACATCTAAAATTTTGACATTGCCTTCTTGTTCGTAAGATAGTTGTGTTTCATGAATTACTAATCCTACATCTACTTTGCCTGATTTAACCGCCTCTGGAATGTCACTAAAATTCATCTCTACATAATCAAATTTTCCAATCATTAATTGTAATAACAAAAATGCCGAGGTCATTTTTCCTGGAATTGCAATTTTGCATTTTTTAATCTCGTCAATAGTCATCATTTTTCTTGCTGTCACTATGGGGCCATAATTAATTCCAAAACTCCCTCCACTTCTAAGGATTGTGTATCCTGGAATATATGCACATGCATGAACTGAAACTGCAGTTACATCAAGTTCTGGATCGGTTGCTTTTTGATTTAGCTTCTCAATGTCTTCAATAACATGATTTACTTTGAAATCTGGAGATGGTACTTTGTTTGTAAACATTCCATAAAACATGAATGCATCATCTGAATCTGGAGTATGGCCTACAGAAATTTCCATATTTGTTTTCTTTGATTCTGGTAATAAATACCAAAACCTGCTGAGAATAGTTTTTCTAATATATGTAAGAAATTAATTTTCATTATGAATTCAATAGAGGCATATGAGAAAGATATCAAATTACAATCAAATTTTCTAAAATCTTTCAAAAAACAAAAACCTCTATCTGGTCAAAAAAATATTCTATTTTCTGGCAGCGGTGATTCTCTAGTTTCCTCACTCCTTGCAGAGTCTTTTTCAGGCGGGGTGACTAGAGCAATGGATCCACTTGATTTGTATTATAACAAATCTCTTGTAAAATCAAAACAAGTTTGTTTTGTCTCTATATCTGGTAATACTATTACCAATATCAAGGTGGCAAAAATTGCAAAAAAAGCAATTGCAATCACTGCTTACCCTAATAGTAGATTGGCACAATCTTCTGCCAAAACTATCTTGCTTTCATCTCCTAATTCGGGAGTTTTTACTGCTGGCAGTATTTCGTTTTTAGAAAGTGCACTTACTTGTATTTCTCTTGTAAAAAATATTCAAATTCCAAATATCTCTCTATTTAGAAAAGCTCAAAATTCGGCAAAAAAGTAAGACTCTTCAAAAGAATTTTTGTTTTAGGAAATCTTTACACCTTTCCAATTGCAATGTATTGTGCTGCAAAGTTTTATGAAATTCTAGGATATGATGTACACTATTCTAGGATCGAGCAGTTCTCTCATATGGAGTTGTTCTCTACTCAAAAAGGAGATACTGTGATAATCTTTGAGGAGAAAAACCCTCATACAAAACAATTGGGAAAAAATCTCCAAAATATTGGCATTAATGTGGTCCATCCTAATTTGCCAAAAGAAAAACTATCTCAAGTGATCTTTTGCATTTTTTTCTCTCAATTCATCTCGCTTTATGAGGCCAAAAAGAAAAGAAAAAAAGAATGCCATTTTGTTACTGCAGAAAAAATTCGTAATGTTTCCAACGAAATGATCTACTGATCTTTTTAGAAGGCTAAGGTTTAATACCTGAATCCAAAGTTCGGGCAATATGGTAAAGTTCAAGTCTACTGGTGAGGTTCTCAAAATTATCAAGAACAAAGACCAAATCAGAAACTTTGGTGTAATTGCTCACGTAGACCATGGAAAAACAACCATGTCTGATAGTCTTTTAGCATACTCTGGAATTATTGCTCCATCTGCAGCTGGTAAAGCACTTGCCATGGACTTTGATAAAGAAGAACAAGAAAGAGGAATTACTATTTATCAAGCAAATGTTACCTTGCACTTTTCTAAAAATGGCAAAGAATATGTCATTAATATGATTGATACACCTGGCCACGTAGATTTTAGTGGTAGAGTCATTCGAAGTCTTAGAGCAATTGATGGTGCAGTAGTTGTATGTGATGCAGTAGAGGGTATTATGACTCAAACTGAAACTGTTACTAGAATGGCATTAGAAGAGAGAGTAAAACCTGTTTTGTTTATCAACAAAGTCGACCGACTGATTAAGGAACTTCGATTAACTCCAGAAAAAATGCAAGCACAACTTGCAGAAGTTGTTTCAAACTTTAACACATTAATTGATACATATGCAGAACAAGAATACAAAGAGAAATGGAAAGTCTCTATTCAAGACGCAAGTGTGACATTTGGTTCTGCAAAAGATAGATGGGCAATTAACTTAGATTTGATGAAAGAAAGAGGGATTACATTCAAAGATGTTATTGATGCATATGAAAATGAAGATGTTTCTGCTTTGGTTGAAAAAGCACCTCTTGCCGATGCAGTTCTTGGTATGGTTGTAAAACATCATCCTGCACCTCATGAAGCAGTAAAATACAGAATTCCACAAATTTGGAAAGGTGATTTAGAATCTGAAGTGGGTAAAGCATTACTTGCATGTGATGATGCAGGTCCGACCATTATGATGGTGGTAAACATGGTATTAGATCCAGCTGCAGGCCCTGTTGCAATCGGAAGATTGTTTTCTGGTACTATCAAAGATGGACAAACAATTCACATTATTGATGAGAAAAGAGACGGTCGTGTTCAATCTGTTAATTTCTTTATGGGTAACCAAAGAGAACAAGTCGGAGAACTTGGAGCCGGAAATATTCCTGCATTATTGGGATTGACAGAATGTAGAGCAGGCAACACTTTGTCTACTGTAAAAGATATTCCGATGTTTGAGGGTGTAAAATATGTCTCAGAACCTGTTGTGCAAGTTGCAATCGAACCAAAACATCCTAAAGATTTGCCTAAACTAGTAGAAATTTTAAAACAATTGACAATTGAGGATCCTAATCTTGTTGTAAAAATTGATGAGGAATCTGGTGAAACTATTGTTGCTGGTATGGGTGTATTACACTTGGATGTTGCAACACATAGAATTCAAGATGCAAAATGTGAAATTGTGACTTCTGAACCTTTGATTAACTATAGAGAAACTGTCAAAGGTCCATGTGAACCAATCATGGCAAAATCTCCAAATAGACATAACAAAATTTTCATGAAAGTAGAGCCATTAGAACCAGAAATTGCCCATATGCTAAGAACTGGTGAAATTTCAGATATCAAAGACAAAAAAGTTGTTTCTGATCTACTCAAAGGTGCAGGATGGGATACTGACACCATCAAAAGAGTTATGAAATTTGATTCTCGTGGAAATGTTTTGATTAACGGAACAAAAGGTGTTCAATTCGTTCAAGAATCTACTGATTCTATTAATTCTGGATTTGAGGAAGTGATGAAGGAAGGTCCTCTATGTAAAGAACAGATGAGAGATTGTAAATTCATCTTTACTCACTTTGTTCCCCATGAAGACACTGCACATAGAGGTTTATCTCAATTAGGACCTGCATCTCGTCGTGCATGTATGGGTGCATTACTCACTGCCGGCACTGCTGTTTTAGAACCTACTTTAGCTATAGAAGTTCGTGTTCCTACAGATATGGTTGGAAATGTTGCAACTATTCTTTCAGGTAAACGTGGTAAAGTACTTGACATGTCTCAAAAAGGGGCATCAAGTATTGTTGTAGGTGAAATTCCAGCTTCAGAGACATTCACATTATCTGAAGCAATGAGAGGTCAAACTGCAGGACGTGCAACATGGAATACTTCATTTAAAGAATGGACAGAAGTTCCAAAATCTATGTTGTCTTCAGCAGTGGCTGATATTCGAAAGAGAAAAGGATTATCTCCAGAACCACCTAGAGTTGACGAATTTATCGATAAAGAGTAAAAATAGAATGCCCCCCGTTTAGGCGCAATTTTAGACGGTATACTAGGAAGTTTGTCAGAATTGTATTTGTTGGGATTTCTTTAAGATCATAACGTTCCTTAGACCTATTCAATGACTGTGAAAAAAGCAATCAAGATGCTCGATTGGTGGATAGACCAAAGAAAGCATGCAATGGAAGAAATTAAAATCTTGGATCTCTTGTGAAAAGTCAAAAAATGCAAAAGAAGCATTACATGATTTTGAAAAAACATTCAAAGAAAAAATTAATCACCTTTCATCTACATGGGATAATTGAGGTAAAACCCCTAGAATTTTACCAAATTAAATTTTATTTCTAGTTCTAGTTTAATTTTTGAAACAATTTTTTTGATTTTATTTTTCTGATCTAGTAACTCCTTGTCACTGATTTCTAGTTCCAGAACTTTTCTTGCGTCAGATAATACATCAAAAAGACAGTCGTATAGGCCTGCATGTTTTTTGAAACCTTTTAACCACTGTACATGTTCATCGTCTCTTAACATTGCTTTAGCATACAATTTTTTGTAAAGATCATCCCCATTAGTTATGTCTGGTTCAAAGAGCAATACTTCCTTATGTGCCTCTACCCAATGATGTGGCTCTTGCCAACTATGAGAACTCAAAATTATATCTGAGTCGTCTCTTAACAAACCTGCTTTCCCAAAGCATTTTTTGAAAATATTGCCTATTTCGTGCTGTTTGTAAGAGAATTCTCTTTCTTTGGCAACTGACATGCTGTTCCATTGTTTTATTTCGAGAGATAAATTTCCAAAAAGTTCACGTAATTCAGAATCAAGTTTGAATTGTGAAAAACTATCCACAGAAGTTATTGGGTCCTCTAACTTTTGAGTTAAGAATACTTTTTCATTATCCAATACCTTGATTTCATTGTATAACGGTCTGTAAATATTATCCAAAACCCATCTTCTTTCTTCGGGAGTTACTTTTACACGAGAACCTTTCTGCAACAAAAAATTTCTAACTTTGTTACAATGCTCATCAAAATTATCTCTTTGAAATATCTCGGGTTCAATCCCATGAGTTAAAACACCAACAGTGGCATCTTTTTCAATCATGATTATTGGGTTGATTCCTTCACGTAACGCATAACCTAATTCTTGATTGACTGAAGCTGATTCTTTTGCATTGTTTGTGATGATTGCAACCATATGATCAGAGTCTTCAATCTCTTTTCTGATTTTATCTCGAATTAACAAGTCATATTCTGGGCTTTTTTCAGCCAAGTATCCCTCTATGTCCATCTTTGCAAGAATTTTTTCTAGTCTTTCAGATAAGGTTCTGTCTTCATTTGCAAAGGTATGGCTGATGAAAACTTTCACAAATCATTTTTCTTGCCGGGACTAGATATTTCTTTTATTAGGGTGTGATCATCGTATATTTGTGATTAAAATTGGGAAATAAGGGAGTTTTAGTATTTGGCATAATTTTACTTCTTGTTGGAATTGGTTTGATATTTTCATCATTAGATATGAGTAATTTACGCCCAATTGATTTAACATTTCAATCTCCTGCAGGAGATGTCACAATAGATAGTTTCACTGAAGATGAAGAACAAAGGATCATTGTGGGCATAATAATAGCAGGAATCGGTATTGCATTAATCAAGTTTGGAAAATAATCATAAATTCATAATACATAGTTAATTAAATTCAAATCATTATGAGTACTGATATTATTTCATATGGGGAAATGACTAATCGAGAAAATGGCCTTCATTTGCAACATGGGATGAATTTTGAAGCAGGTGGACAGTATTCAATAATTTTAATGTCACAGGCTCCAAATGCACCATACAATGATGAACTAAAAGATAATGGATTGACTCTAATCTATGAAGGACATGACGTTCCAAGGTATAGTCACATCAAGGATCCAAAGGCATTGGATCAACCTGAAACTACACCTAATGGAACCCTTGCCCCAAATGGAAAATTCCACAGAGCGGCACAAAGTTTCAAAAAAGGAAACAGGGATGCGGAAAAAGTCAGAGTTTATGAGAAAATCAAGTCAGGAATTTGGGCATATAATGGAGTATTCAATTTAACTGATTCATGGATAGAATCAGATGGGAAGAGAAAAGTTTTCAAATTTAGACTAGAGGCCACATCTGACACTATAGAATCTAAAAAACAGACAAAACTGGATGCAAGAAGAATCATTCCTACTAAAGTAAAACAAGAAGTTTGGAAACGAGATGAAGGAAAATGTGTCCAATGTGATGCAACAACTGACCTTCATTTTGATCATATTATTCCTCATTCAAAAGGTGGAACATCAATTACTGCTGAGAATATTCAGATTCTTTGTGCCAAGCACAATTTGGAAAAAAGAGACAGGATAGAATAGCATGGAATTAACTCCTGTAAATTTGCTACAAGTTAATGCCACTGTAATTACAGGTTTATTGATTTTACTTACTGTTCAATCATATTCTGAAGAAATACGTCCATTACAAGATCATAATGAATGGCATAACAAAATTTTACAATTAGAAACAGAACAATATGCCTTAGAAAATACTTTAAAACATATTCAAAATAAGACAACTAATTTAATTTCAATTGAAAATCAAACGGCATCTCTAATTTCTAATGACAATCAAACGATTGCATTATTGACAAATGAACGACTAGACAAAATACAAGAAATGAGTGATGATGTATCTACTAGACTCGTTGAAGTAATGTTTACTATAGAAAAAATGAAAAACACTCAATTCAAAATCATTGATAAATATGGAAAAATTACCACTATTGAAGAACAGACAAGTAAACCATCATATGCCAAAACTATGCAAACATATGGAATTGCCATGCTGATCCCGTTTATTGCATCTTCTATGTTTGTGATAGCAATGTTCTTAGAAGATCCTAAAAAAATTAGAAAGATCGAAAAAGGATTTACTACTGCCAAATATTTGACATTGTTAGGATTTGGTTCAATATTGGTATCGTTAGTGGTGTTTACTTTTGTTACTCAGTTTGGATGACTCAAATAATAAATTCTAGCAAATCATCTATAGTAAATAACCCACTCTGTTCATCCTACCAAACATCCTCTAAAATACTAGATTTTTGTTTTGCCTTTTATGGCCATTATCCACGGTCTTGCAGATACTGAAAAACGACTCTTAGACAAACTCCCAAAAGAAGTAAAATCAATTGATGATATGGATAGTGTAAAAAAAGAATTCAAAAAACAATATCATTCAATTGAAGACAAGGGATTGCGAAACAAATTCTCAAGGTGGAGAAAAAAACGACAAATACTAAAAATTGCCCGAAATCAAAATACTTCGCTGCACTCAGGTACAAAAGGGGAGATTCGAGCATTAGACACACTATCACAACTTGATGATAGTTTCCATGTTCTATGCGGGGTCAATTTGGAACTGCCGCATTATGTTACATACAATGGCAAACGTAGTCTCAAATCTGCTCAGATGGACTTTGTTATAGTATCTCAAAAAGGAATTCAGGTAATTGAGGTGAAAAATTGGACTGACACCTACATCTTCAAAAACAGAGAAAATGGAGGACTCGAACCACACGAACAAGTAAATCGTGCAGGAAGAGTCATGTGGATTTCGCTCAAAGAATGGTTTGGGATGGAGAATCCAAATGTATCAGCAGTATTGTTACCCATACGAGGAAACATGAAGTATTCTACTGCATACCGATTTGTTGCAGTAAAGGATTTAGTAAATATCATCCCATGGATTGAAAAGAAAAAAGAGATCCTATCAGATGACGATGTTGAGAAGATTGTAAAGAAATTAAAAAAACATGTCACAAAATGACTGGTTTGAAAATGAAAAAAGGTCATGGATTGATATCCACAACCTTTTGGAAATGAAATGCCCAAAGAAACCACGAATTTTTTCTAATCAGTATCAGATTCTGGATTCAACTGACGACTACGATTGTCGTTTGCAGCTTTGTATTCTGCACTCGTTGGATTTTTTGAATCTGACCTCTGATCATTTGATGATCTGTTTTTGGTCATTACAGAATATACGAAGAACCAATAGAAAAGTATGATCTAAAAAATCCAAAAATGAAAATTTCTTGCATAATGTCTAAATGAGTAAAGATATGTTCATTACAATTCATACTATTTCAAACTCTAACTAGTTTGAACTATTTTTCAGATAATTGCATCGGAAATCATTTGTACTCATAACACACTCAAAATACTGGTTTGAGACAGCAATCAATCCATTCTGGACTGATCTGGATGATTCTGGACTGATTTTATCCAATCCAGATAGTTTCAAGCTAGCACGGAGGCAGTAAAAATATGCATTTTCAATCTAATCCAAATCATTTCAAACTTTGATTGTGTTAGTTTGAATCTTTGTTTGCAGTATAATCTATTTGATCACTCAACGTCATCTTTTCAATTAGTTTTGTAATAGAATTGTGTTGCATTATTTCCATAGACATGTAAAAAGGACGTCCCTCAATCATCATTATGACTCCCACCATCTCTTCTGAATCAAAAACAAATCCTTGATCTACTATTTTCCCTTTTGTATCATTCCAAGAAAACTGATTTTTGCCCATTTGAAATTCGTTGATTTTATCAGGGGAGAATATCATATCTCTTTTCTTTCTTTCAGCCAACTCTGAGAGTTTTTCTTTTGTCATGGAAGGTGCAACTTTAAGATGAGAATACTCTTTTTCCTCAAAAGTCACAGGTTTTAGCGCATTTACAAATTCCTGCATCGCATCAGCTAAAAATTGAGGGTTTTCAACCATTTCCTTTACTACCTTTATCAGATCAACTTTGCCGTTTGATTGATATGATTTTTCAGAGCCTTCTTTTGTGGTGTGAATGTCCAATATCCCGTCCTCTCCGAATTTCATCGTATGGTGTTGATCTGGCTTATTCATGTCCTTGAATACCATCTTGTTGTTTGAAATTATTGAAAGAAATTCCCCAAATACCTTTATCCGTTTAACATTTTCAAAAATATCTTCCATAATACAAATTATAATTCAAATTTAAAAAGAACACTAGTGTACCGTCTAAAATCACGCCTAGAAGGGGGGCATTCTATTTTTATCGATAAAGAGTAAAAATTTTCTTTCTTGAAATTATAACTTGCAACAAGTTTTTAGTTTATGATTACGTGATCCTATTTATTGAATTTCAGATGTGTATTTCCATCTTGCAATTACAAAGAAAATGATGTTTTTGAAGATGACTTTCTACAACATTTGAAAGAAGAACATTGTGATGAAATTCAAGAAATTTCAATAAAAGAAAATATTCCAATAAATATGGCAGAGATGATTGCGGTATCTAACTCTAAAGTATTCATTAATTCATAGATGAATCTTCAAATTTTGATTTAGAATGTTTGTTCGTTTGAACAATCATTGGTTCTGTTTGTTCATTTGAACAAACAAAAAATATGGTCAATGTTCATTTTTTACCACCAAATGACATTCATTACCACTCATTACCAATAGTATATATACTAGGTATTATGTTGTCATATCATGAGTACACAATCTCAAACTAGTGATGCATTTGCAATGTACAAGCAAAATGTTCAGAAATACTTTGAAAATATTTCAAAACTAACTCCTCAATATTTTCAATCTGCAACAGAATTGCAAAACGAATGTATGAAAACTTGCCAAAAAACAATTGATGCTGCAGTATCAATGCAACAAGAATTTGTCAAAAAAGCAGGAATCAACAGTGAAATTCCAAACTCTGCCAAAACTGCAATTGTTGATACCAACAAACAATTAGTTCAGGCAAGCACAGTTAACAACCAATTGATAAAAACAACAATTGATGCAACTGTTCAAAATTTCAAAACATTTAGCGACAACGTTAATGCATTCACCGAATTAAACAAAAACATTATCCAAACATGGATAACTCCTTTCACACAAAAAAACTAGTGTGATTGTTTTTTCTTTTTTTATATTAAATTATCAAAATCATGAAATTTGATGATTTCTCATCAAATCTCACGTGTGTGTTAGGTATTTTGTCTTTAAAAATTGGTATTTAACCTCGATGGATGATTTATTAGTATTATTGAGGAATTCTTTTTTTATAGACGAAGCTCTTATCTCTAAGAGATCTGGATATGTAGTAAGAAATGGTAAAAAATTATTGGGAAAAACGATTCAAAAAAGAACTTGTTGAAGAAGAAGATAAACTAAAACAGGAAGTTGCAGATGCTGTCAGAAAAAAATTGGCTGAAAATTCTGAAAAAGACTCAAAAAACTAAATTTTGTAAATATTCAACCCATTGCTATCTATTTCGAGTCTATGTATGTAATCACTATGTTCCACTCCTCGTAATTTTGTAACTCTTATTGTTCTTTCCATTTTATTATTTACCAGTTGGCTATCTAATTGAATAATCCCTGAAGTTGTAAATGATTCATGTGTGGAATTTTCTGAAAATTCTGAAATCAATAATGATGTGACCTCAAAGTTTTCAAGAGACTGAATCATGCCTTGTAGTCCTTGCCTCATATGGAATTTATCTAAATACTGCATTTCAAGAATGGAAATTGAGTCTATCACAATTCTTTTGGCGTTGATTTTTTTTATGCTGTTAAGTATAAAATTATTCAAGTGTTCAAATGGTATTTGTTCTGCTCTGTACAAAGAGTCATCTTTTGAGATAGTTTCGTCTTTAATTTTAAATGGTCTTAAATCAATTAACAATATTTTTTTCTTATTTATTAAATCTTCAATGTCCCACCCAAATGATTTGCAATCATTTTTGATTTCATCAATGCTTTGTGATAACGAAATGTATACCCCATGTTCGTCAAAATTCTTTGCACCTGAATAAATAAATTGTAATCCAAATGTGGTCTTACCACTACCAGGAGGACCTGAAATTAACACTGAACTATTTTTTTTAATACCTTTTGATAATACAGAATCAAATCCAGGTATTCCTGTTTTAATTAATTTAGAATGATGTTTGTTATTTTGAATTATTTGATTTTTGAATGCTGTGATGAATAATATGCTTCCACAAACTCCCACAATGCTGGCAATTATTTCCCCTGCTAGAAAATATGTGGTTCCAACTAATGATACTAACAACCCTCCGGAAAATAATATTTGAGGATAAGATCTCTTGATTTGAATTGTTTTAATCACTAGTTCAGACTCTTTTTTTACTTGCTTAGTTTTTTCGTTAATTGTCTTTGTTATGGGAATTTTTTTGAAACATTTCTCATGAAACCAAAAATTATTTCTTCTGATTGATTTTTCAGTTAGTTCTATCTCTAAGTTACAGTGGTGACATTTTACTAGTTCTTTAGTACAAATCTTTTCAACTGTATCTGACGTGGGTTTTTGGATGTCTGGTTTGCATAACCTGATCATTCTTTCAACATACAAAATGTCTGAATTGGGTAGTTTTTCATTTTTTTCCAATTTCTCAATGATATATTGAGTTCTTCCATAATCACCCAAATCCCTTTCTTGACTTTCATACAGTATTGGAAATATCCCTTCTGAGTTCACTATGCAATTTTTACATGTTTTCAAGTAATGGGTTATGCCTAGTCAAAATTCTCTATAATGTCAAATAATTGTACGATCAATTTTCAAAATATCTAAAAATGATCTATTAATCTTAATCATTGAATTCATTAATGTTAATTTAATTTTAGAAATATTGTAAATACGAATAATTTTCAGTGAATTTCAAAATATTTGTGATTTCTATATTCGTACTGGCTTCTTTTGGTTCCATTTTGACATTGTCATATGCCTCTGTTGAATCTGAAGCTCAGGAAGATATTCAAGCTGGTTGTCGTGATCAACAAACTCTAGTTTATCGATTTGCATACAAAGATTATGTGTGTGTGACCCCTTCAACTGCTGAAAGATGGGAAGAACTGGGGTTTGCTGAAATTAAGAAAGAATCTTCTAATTCTAATACTGCTAAATCTGATTCTGATGACGATTTAGATTATGAATCAAAATATCCTGGCGCCCCTCCACAAGTTCCTAAAAAATCCTCTAATCTCGCTTCAGACTCTTCATGTAGGGAAGGACAAACTTTGGTTTATCGATTTGGACATCATGATACATTTTGTATGAATCTGGTTACTGCTATAACGTGGGAAAGATTGGGTTTAGTCACGATCCTTGATGATGAAAATACTGATGTGCTTGAGAATTCTAATGATATTTTAGATGATGTGGAAGAAATTACAGAAACCCCCATTGAAAATGAATTGGAAACCCCCATTGAAAATGAATTGGAAACCC
>NZ_JAILWA010000009.1 GCF_025699255.1 Nitrosopumilus sp.
ATGAGACTATGATGGATGAGACTATGATGGATGAGACTATGATGGATGAGACTATTCCAATGTCTTATTCAGGTTCATTCATTGGTGTTGGGGATGGAATTCATGATGCACAAGGAGATGCCTACACAATTCCAACAAAAGATGAAAGCAACATTCTCAGACTAGAAAACTTTGAATCAACTAATGGACCTGATTTGTATGTGTACTTGGCAACAGACGATAAGGCATCAGACTTTGTTAATCTAGGAAAACTCAAAGCAAATAATGGAAATCAAAATTATGATATTCCAGAAGGAACTAATCTGCAAAAATACAACAAAGTTTTGATTTGGTGTAAGACTTTCAGTGTCTTGTTTGGAAGTGCTGAATTGTCTTGATTCAATGAAAACCACATCAACAAGATCATTGTTGCTTCTCTTAGTTACAGTATCTCTACTTGCATTATGAAAATTTTGCTGCTGCAACTGTCATGGGTTATGATTAATTAGATTAATCATCTGCTTGCGTTAACCATTTTTGGCAATAGGTAATTGAGAATGAGGTCTAAATTTATGCCACAATACTCCTAAAATTACAGCCACAGATACCCAGAATACACTTACTGCAACAACAGACATTATTCTGAATTCATCAACTAAATCCATTGGAGCATTTACCTCATCGGGATTTGAGGGCATTAGTGTAAACATTGTTGCAATAAATATTCCATAGCCTGTTAAAGATATGATTTTTGATTTTGATTTTATTTTTTTAGATAATTGGTAAAATGCAACAGCCCCAAATCCAGATAGAGCAATAAAAGACAAATACAAAACGGCTCTTAGCACTACAGTTTCTCCATCTCCTACCGTTGGGGGATTTGCAGGGTATTTCAAAAAAGGAATAAAGAATAATGCCAACCACATAACGCCTGCAAGAGTAAGTGTTTTCTTCAGTTCATTTCCTGAAGGTAACACATGTCTTGATAATGCATAGACAATTCCAAACAATGCCCCAACGGATGTACCCAAAATAGCACCAGCTAGAACCTGTCCACCTTTCTGCCAATCACGATAAGCATCATATTCTACCCAGAATTGTGGAGTGTTTTCTTCTTCGCCTGAATCAAATAGGTTTTGATTTTCAATTCCTATTGCTTCATCAAGATATGGTTCCACGATTGCAAGATTTACAATACCATGAATAGTACCAGCTAGTGCACCTGAAACCAACACTATTGCAAGAAAGATCATTGTCTTCACATCATATCACCTAATGACAAGGAAATCCTGCTGCATGTCTCATGTCGTGTGTTAATTCATGAATGTAAAGATCTTCAAAGGCCTGCTCCCCTAACACAACACTGAAGATATGCCCTTGATCAAACCCTACAACAAACAGACCTGTTGCAAAAACCATAGCAAGTAGTCCTATTGCAAAGATTGGAACTTTAGATTCTACAATTGTAATTCCTTTTGATTTGGACAATGTGAGTTTAGATTTTACTAATTTATTTAAATCATTGGATAATTCATCCAATTTATATATTCTAGGCGTGAAATAATACCAATGAATCAACAGATCAGGATATTACAAAAAGTTGTAACAAGAAAGGGAAATAGTAAGGCATTAACTTTTAGCATGCCACACGTTTTAAAATCAATTTTGCATTTATCAAATCAAAAATATGTTAGTCGTGCAAGTTTTTGTCAAGAACTAAAAATTGGCGAAGGGGCTGTTAGGACATTAATTTTACATCTAAAAGAATACGGATTGGTTGATTCCATCAAAGCTGGGACATTTCTTACAAACAAAGGAAAAAAGTTTGCAGGAAAATTCCAAACAATTATGCCATCACAAACTTTTCTAAGAAAATGTTGCCTGACTAATGGAAAACATAATTGTGCGATTTTATTAAAAGGAGAATATATTGATGATATTGGCAACGGAATGCAGCAAAGGGATTTTGCAATACTTTATGGTGCAAGTGATTCTCTAACTTTGATTTTCAGAGAAGGAGAATTTGTTTTTTCAGGAGATCAGATGAGATGTTTTGAAGACGAATTGGAGATTAGAGACAATCTAATAGAATCATTAAAACCTAAAAATGAAGATATTGTAATAATCACATCATCGGATGACAAGTTTGTAGCAGAAATTTCTGCAATTAATACTGCCATAGGTACTTTGGCAACACATGAAAAACACTAGTTGTCTTAGAATGATTAACAATATTGTATTTTGATATAAGAACACGGGACGTAATGCTAATATCATCAGTTTTATCAAAGTAACTGATTTTAATTTTTTTATGTCTATAAAAAAAATTTCATACTTGTGCAATAATAAAAAATGAAAAAAGAGTTTTAAGAAAAACTATTGTCGCTTTGAGATAAAATCAGAGCGCCAGTCTTGTGTATTTCTAAGATCTTTTGAACTTTGGGTATTTGCTTTTTCTACTTTAAACATTGTATCATAGACAGGATTGTTTGGATGGTATCCTTGGCATTCAAAGTCAAAAATATTTTCCAATGCAAAGCTATTTTTGACATAGCTTTCTTCACTATTTGCACTTGTGGATATTTGATAATCAATTATCCTACATTTTGCATAATTAAATCCGCGAAGAGTTTCTTCACCGGAAACAAGGTCTACATCAATATCTACCAGTTCTTTGGATTGAGTTCCACTTACACCTTGGAGGGTACGAAGTTGTTCTACATAGTTGTACAGCATTGGGTAATCACCTACAATACCTCGTAACTCTATAGTTGGATAAACGGATTTACCGGTAATCCTCGTATCTCCAGTATTTAGAGTGGATAAAATCTCATTTTGCGTGAACATAGAGAATTCTATTTTTTCAATACCATTGTTGAAAGTAAAAGTTGTAATTGCACTCAAATCTTTGTCAGTATTTTGAATTGGTTCTACATATTCATTGTACAATGGGTTTGAACTCCAACTTGGGGTATTGCCTCGAAGTTCATCATAGTTCATGTCTATTCCTTTCATCCCAGAACAAACAAACGACAATTGATGAACTAGAACAAATCCACTCTTTCCTGTGAAACCTTCTTCTTTGTCAGTTTTTGTAGTTATTTGGGCATCAGATATTCTACAAGTGGAATAATCAATACCCCATAGAGTAGATTCACCGTTTGTAAATTCTGCCAAGACATCAAATTTGATATTTGATGCAGTTGTAAGTCCGGATACTTTCCTTGATTGCTCAATTGCATTATACAGTAAAGGATATTGTTCTAAAACACCCTCTACTTGAAATTCTGCAACAACATTTTCAGAAGATTCTGCATAACCAGAAATTATGTTAAAAACAGGGAATTGGATTTTTTCTATTCCGTTTTCATATGTAAAAGTCAGGGCAGATCTCATATTGTTAGCAAAAGTAAATTCAGAATCTCCAAAATCAACATATGTTTTGTCTTTATACATCACTTGTGAGTTATTAGGGATAGTTATTCCACTGCAGATAAAGTCTATTTTATCAACAATAGCAAATCCAACTTCTTTGAAATAACTTTCATAGTCATTTGAGTCAAGTGTCTCTACTTGGTAATTATCTATTCTACAATTGTCATAATCAAGAGTAAGGACTGATTCACCTTTCTTTACAAAATTTACATCAACATCAAAATACTTTAACTGGTAATCAAATGCCGCATTTGAAAATCTATACTTGTAGGACTCATCCATCGCTTTGTGCAATAATGGGGAATGTGTTACGGTTCCCTCTACAGAAAACGAGGTTCCAGAATTACTTACAAAATTTTCTCCCATTTCAAAAACAGGGAATTCATATGTTTCAACGCCATCTCTGAATGTAAATGTTAGAACAGGTGTAATTTCGCCCACCATTTTGTATGTTCTACTTTCTTCAGCATAGACATTTGAAATGCAAATTGAAGTCAATGCAAATAGTGAAACAATGCTAAAAATTGCAATGTTTTTTGTGTTTTTACAAGTCATTACAAAGAAGAAAAAACCCTCATGTTTAAAATGATTGAAGAAAACAATTTCTTAAAACAAGAATTGATTTCAAATAAATAGAACATATTTTTGTAATGTATTTCTTAAGAATATTTTTATTATTTTAAAAGTAAACTGATTTTTTTATTGATGATATAATATACAAAAATATCAATATTTTAAAACAATATTCTAATCATTTAGAATAGTTAATGATCTTAAAAACATATAATACTCGTGTCACTGTTGGTATAAAGATGATGAAGTGAATATGATTCCATGTAAAATTGATTATCGATTTTTACTTTTTCTTTTACTTCTCAACTGAGTTCTACAGCAAGGACACTGTATACCCTCATACTCTAGATATGTGTCGCAAGATGTACATCGTTTCGTAATGGAATTATACCTCTTTCTTTCAGAGCGATATCTTTCACATATTCCACGACAGGTCATTTCAAGGAATTAAAAGTCCATGACACTTTGGACACTTGTCTTTGGGGTTTGTCATGGGATATATTGTAAAAATATTGCCACATAGAGTGCAGATCTTCATAGAAGTACTTTTACTCATATCTATTTTTTAAATTTTTTTTAAGTGTGATTGTTGGTTCAAATTTAAAAATAGAAATTTTCACATCAATAATACGACTTTGGTACAGTCTAGCCCTACGTCTATTTTTTGTGAACGTTAATTCATCTGAAATCAATGCATTTTCTTGAAGTGATTGAATTTTTTTATATGCTGAACTGAGTGGAATTTTCAACTCCTTTGCTATTTCTTGTACGCTTTTTGATTTGTTGATGATTGAAAATAAAATATGTCTGGATTCCAAATCCGACAATATCTTTAGAATCTTATGTGTAATATCAAATTTTTCAGTTTCTAAAACATTAATTTTTTTCATCTTGGAAATTCTGTTTTACATTCCTGCTAATAAAAAATCTATTTGTTTTAAAAGAATGGAATCATACCGTAGAATATGTTATTGAGATCTGGTTTCCAAGCATGAATATTTTCATTCTATGATTATAGAACCAATCAGAAATTTAAATACGTACTAGCAAATTTCTGACTAAGTTCTTTATGAAAATCAGAATATTGTCACTATTTTTTGCATTTTTCATATGTATTAGTGCTATTGATCAAACGTATGCAGAATATGACTCAGCATCAATCCGAACAGGGATTGAAATTACTTCCTTGGGGCTAGACCAAATTAGATCTAGCCTGATTTCAAATGATTTGGAAAACGCAAAACGATACTCTACTGTTACGTCTGAATTGTTTGGACAATATGTTCAGACTCTTAGATCATCTGGTTCTGAACATGTGGATGAGATTCATATCTCATTACTTGATTTGCACTCAAAGATTGATGCAAATGACGACGTTTTATCTGATGTTGATAAAATTCAAAACTTACTTGAAGAAATTCCATATGAATTGTCTTCAGAAGATGTTATTGTAAATTTATTGTCAGTGGCTGATGAGAGATATCAGACTGGAATTCAAAACAATGATGAAATATCATACCAAATTTCACTTAAATTAATTCAAAGATCTGAGGACTTGCTTGTTGAAACAAGTTTTGATGACAGGCTAAGTCTTGAAATTGAGTCTTTCTTCCAAGAACTTAAAAGTCTTGCAAAACAAAAAATAGATTTCGTCAAAGTTGGAAATCTAATCACTGCTATACAAAAAGATATTCTTGGTACGGAAACTGTCTCTTTTGATCATCTGGAACTATATCAGAACATCTACACTTTATATGATGAATTAATTGAATCTGTTAAATCTGGAGACTACGAGACGGCTGAAGAAACTGCAATAATTGCATACCTTGATAATTTTGAATATTTGGAGCCTGCAATTGAAAAAGTAGACAAGGATTTACTTTACACTCTTGAAATTGACATGCGTGAAAACCTGCGTGACATGATAAACAATGAAGATTCCCCCGAAGAAATTAAACAATTTTTAGAAACTAAAATTCTCCCAGATCTTTACAAATCTGAATCTCTAGTCTCTGAACAACTCCTGTCTAATCCAAATACACTTGAACAAAAAGAATCAAAAACAGATGATCTTAAACAAATGGGTGATGCTTCTGAGGAGGCAAAGTCTGGCGTTAGAAATGAGGTTGATTTTATACGAGATTCTCTTGATGACGTTGTAATTTTTTATGAAAACGGTGATTTTCAGTCAGCATATGCTACTGCCAGAACAGCTTATTTGGATAGTTATGAGTTTGTAGAAATCCCACTAAGGACAATAGCTCCTGATTTTACTCTGGAGGTGGAATATCAATTTGCAGAGCTTCGAAACCTTATTGACAAAAAAGAAGATTTAGAAAAAGTCAGAGAGGTAGTAATTTCAATTAATAGGAATCTAGACGAATCCGAAAGATTGGTGAGTGGTACTGGTACTTTGGCCCCATCAATTGCGTTTACTTCCTCATTTGCGATAATTTTTAGAGAGGGGCTGGAATCTGTTTTGATTCTTGGTGCAATCATGACTTATCTTGAAGCCTCAAGAAACAATCAATTAAAGAAATACATCTACTATGGAATTCTTGCTGCGTTTGCTGCAACTGCAATTACTTGGATAATTGCATCGTATGTCATTGAAATTTCAGGAGCTAATCGAGAGTTAGTGGAAGCAATAGCTGCTTTGTCTGCAACTGCTGTTTTATTTTACGTGAGCTTTTGGGTATTAAATAAAATTGAACATAAAAAATGGATGGAGTTTGTAAAGGCCAAAGTGTGGCAGGCTACTACAACTGGCAGCGTTATGGTTTTTGTAATGCTTTCATTTTTTACTGTGTATCGAGAGGGATTTGAAACTGTTTTATTTTATCAGGCCATGTCTGGATTTGCAAAATACATGGAAGCATATGTTGGTCTTGGATTTGTTTTAGGCATTGTATCGTTGTTAGGTATGTACTATGTAATGAAAAAACTTGGAAAACGATTGCCATTGCGTGCATTGTTTGGCCTTACAATGGGAGTTGGGGCCTATCTCTCAATTGCATTTTTAGGAAATGCAATACGAGAGCTTCAAATTTTGGATATTGTTCCATACACTAGCATGATTGGAATAATTCCTAGGTTAGACATCAACCTTGCTGCAATGACTGGAATATATCCAACACTAGAGACTGTAATTGCTCAGATTATTTTGTTGGGTGTTTATTTACTTGCATCATCATACGTATTGATATTGAGACCAAATAAGGAAAAACAACTGGCAACAATGAGAAAATCTAGAGGTACAGCCAATGTCAAGTGACCAAAGAGTTCGAGTTGGAATTGATGTCGGTGGAACTTTTACAAAAGCTGTTGCAATTGACGTTAAAACAGGCTCAATAATTTCTAAATCCACAGTTCCTACAACACATTCTTCAGAAAAGGGAGTTTCTGAGGGCATCATCCAAACAATATCTGAGATTTTGAATGAATCTAAAATAAACATAGGAGACATAGAATTAATTTCACACAGCACCACTCAAGCTATTAATGCTCTGTTGGAGTCTGACACATCCAAAGTCGGAATCATTTCTATGGGTGTGGGACCAGAAAAAAAAGAGGTCATCAAACGCACTAACCTGCAAGATGCGCAAATCAATTCCGAACAAGATATTCAAACATGTCACACATTTTTAGATACTTCTCATTTAATTTCTGAAGAAGAGGTAAAAGATGCAATCAAAGAGTTACAAAATAAAGGTGCAAAAGTAATTGTTGCAACCGAATCTTTTGGAGTTGATGATCCCTCAAATGAATTGTTTGTAATGAAAAATGCTGCGGATCTAAACTTGCCGTCTACTGCATCTCATGAAATTTCTGGAACTTATGGACTTGAAATACGAACACTTACTGGAGCAATTAACGCAAGTGTACTGCCTAAAACATTTCAAGTTGCAAATTTTGTAGAACACGCAATTCAGGATGTAGGTATTAACGCACCATTGATGATAATGAAGGGCGATGGAGGCGTTACAAGCATTGACACTTTTAAAACAAAACCTGTCCTTACTATTTTGTCTGGTCCTGCAGCAAGTGTAGCCGGAGCACTTTTACATCTCAAAATTACCAATGGCATTTTTGTTGAAGTTGGTGGAACAAGTACCAATATCTGCATCATTAAAAACGGAAAACCTGAATTCCAGTACGTTACCATCAAAGATCATCCTACATGTGTGCGCTCTATGGATGTAAGGATTTTGGGAGTAGCTGGAGGAAGCATGGTGAGATTAAGAGATAATCGAGTCTGGAAGGTGGGTCCCAGAAGTGCACACATTGCAGGTCTGAAATATTCCTGTTTTGCAGAACCTGAGGAATTAAAAAATGGAAAAATCACCACGATAAAACCAAAAGAAAACGACGAGGAGTATGTTGCAATAGAGTGTGAAAGTGGATTGTATGCCATTACCAACACCTGTGCTGCCAATGCTTTGGGCATGATTGAAAAGAATGACTATGCATTTGCTAACCAGGAATCTGCAAAAATTGCAATTGAACTTTTAGCAAAACAACTTGGAGTGACATTTATTGAAATTGCACAATCCATCATTCAAACATCCTCTTTTGAGATTATGAAAACAATTAGCAAAATTATAAAAGAATTCAAATTAAATCCAGATACAACACAACTAATTGGAGGTGGTGGAGGTGCTTCTACACTTGTTCCATTTGTTGCAAAGCAACTACAATTACAATACAAAAAGGCACAACATGCTGAAATTATCTCATCTATTGGCGTAGCTTCCTCTATGTTGCAAGAAGAAATTGAACAGACTCTGATTAATCCAACACCTGAACTGATTAATCAGGCACACAAAAAAATTCATGCCATTATGATTAGCAAGGGTGCAGTCCCAGAATCAATTGTGATTGACAGTCAATACATTCCAGACAGATCCATCTTGAGATTAACTGCAGTTGGAAACGTGGAACTAGACAGTGCAGAAACGACAAAAAATGTTTTCACATTATCTGAAGCAAAAAGACGGGCTAGTGAAATTATGCAAATTTCTGAAGAATTAACTGATCTGAGCTTTGAGTCTGATCATTATCTTGTATTTGCAGGACATGTAACTGAAAAACGCCTTTTTAGTAAAAAACATCGCCATCCGTTGTTAGTACTTGACCGATTTGGCAAGATGAAAAAATATCTGAAAAATGGAAAAATTTTCCAAGGCGGAAAAATATCCATCCTTGAGGAACTGGATGATTTTCTAGAGTCTAGAAATAATGATGTCGCACCACAAGTTTACTTGATTAATGATCTAAAGTTAATTGATTACTCCAGCTTAACCTCGTCATCTCACATACTAAATGCTGTCAAACAGGAACTAGATGAAAATGAACGCGCATCCATTCTGATTGAATTGTAATCTTTTGGACATGTAACTGTCTTAGTCTGATTCTATGTTTTTGAAATAAAAAACAAGAACTCACCTACCCTTTAAATCAACATTTTCAAAACAATTTTCCAATGACAAACGTAAAAACACTGACAATTCTTATGACATCTATCGTACTTTCTGTTTCGTTTTCACAGGCTGTATATGCAGAATCTTATCAGGACAAAGCCGACTTTGCTTCTTCCTTGGAAGAAACACTTGGACATTTCTGGGCACTTGAACAGAACCTTGATGATAAAAATGCGGAACTGGCATTGATTCATGCAACGCATCCAATTGCAGAACTGTATGACTCCATGAAACCTGAACTCAAAGCAGCAGATCCTAACCTTGATGCGCAAGTTCAAGAAACATTAATGGAATTAAAAAACAGGGCAAACACCGAGATATCTAGAGCACAAGCTCAGCAAGCAATTGATGATGCAAAAGGTGTAGTAGCAATTGCACGTTCTACCGTTGTTGGAGATGAGTTAAGTAGTGAAACTGCATTCAAGGTAAAATTAATGCAGGTCTTACTTGAAACATCAATAGCTGAATATGGTGAGGCAGTATCTGATGGAGTAATTGGCGAAATGGCCGAATTCCAAGATGGTTCTGCATTTGTATGGAGATCTCAGCAGATTTTTGCTGAAATAGAGTCTGATGTTGATCATCATGCAGCTGAAGAGATTGAAGAACTATACGGAGATCTTTGGGCAGCATATGATGCAAGGGCAGATCCTTCACAAGTTGAAATACTTGCAGGTGGCATAATTCATGAACTTGACGAATCCTTAGAACCAAAAATAGAATTTGCTTCTTCCTTGGAAGAAACACTTGGACATTTCTGGGCACTTGAACAGAACCTTGATGATAAAAATGCGGAACTGGCATTGATTCATGCAACGCATCCAATTGCAGAACTGTATGACTCCATGAAACCTGAACTCAAAGCAGCAGATCCTAACCTTGATGCGCAAGTTCAAGAAACATTAATGGAATTAAAAAACAGGGCAAACACCGAGATATCTAGAGCACAAGCTCAGCAAGCAATTGATGATGCAAAAGGTGTAGTAGCAATTGCACGTTCTACCGTTGTTGGAGATGAGTTAAGTAGTGAAACTGCATTCAAGGTAAAATTAATGCAGGTCTTACTTGAAACATCAATAGCTGAATATGGTGAGGCAGTATCTGATGGAGTAATTGGCGAAATGGCCGAATTCCAAGATGGTTCTGCATTTGTATGGAGATCTCAGCAGATTTTTGCTGAAATAGAGTCTGATGTTGATCATCATGCAGCTGAAGAGATTGAAGAACTATACGGAGATCTTTGGGCAGCATATGATGCAAGGGCAGATCCTTCACAAGTTGAAATACTTGCAGGTGGCATAATTCATGAACTTGACGAAATCTTGGGAGTGGAAAATAAGGAATCCAACCTACTAGAATATGTCGAGAACATCCAAACATTACTTGAACAAACAAAAGTAGAGTATGCAAAGGGTGATACTGACTTGGCTCTAAGCCTGGCAACCAAGGCTTATCTTGACAACTATGAATTCTTAGAAGCTCCTCTAATTGAGATTGGTCAAAAAGAACTCATGGAAGAAGTAGAAGTAATGCTTAGAGAAGATCTTAGAACTATGATTAAAAACGGTGAATCAAGCTCCGCAATTAATACTCAAGTAGATGCAATTCTTGTCAAAATGAATACTATTGGTACAGTTGTTCCAGAATTTGGTACAGTTGCTATGATGGTATTGGCAGTTGCAATCATAAGCATAGTTGCAATAACTGCAAAATCTAGAATCAGCCTAAGAGTTTAAACTCTTTTTTTATTTTTTATTCATTGTACAAGTATGAAATTTTTCATGTCAATTAAAAAATAAAAATTAGTATCAGTTACTTTGATAAAACTGATAGTATTGGCATTGCGTCCCATTGATACAACTCGTAAGTTAGTATTCCTGAACAAATGTTTTTGTATTTTTTAAAAAATTCTTTTGCTTCTTGTTCTGTTGCTTCAAAAACAGCCATGGATGAAACTTGATTATCAAATGCACCTGACCACATTATTCTTCCCTGTGATTGCCATTCGTCTACAAGAGTTGAAATCTGTGGAGCAATCATTTCAAGATCTACGGGTTTGGTTTCTTTTTGTACACTGCTTACTAGTACCCAAGGTTTAGTTTCTTGATTCATATTTTTGATTGCATTTTTTTCATAATAAACATGACTGTCATTTCATTTTTTTGTTATAGAAATATGAAATTAAATTCTTAATCTAATATGATATTATATGAAAATATAATTTCAGTCATCTATAATAATTTCACAATTTCAATAATGTTGATCTTGTATGTTGATCTATCATAACTTTACAAGTCATGCAAGATCAAAATCATTGGAAAAATTGGGATTCAATAGTCTTCATACTGCCCGACCAAGGAAGTATTCCTATTGGCATTTTTTTGGTCAACAACCAATTTTCCAATGATTTCTTTTTTTTTTCATATTATTTTCAAAGAATTTTAAATTAGGATAATTCTCACCATTTTTGAAAAATATTTGGAGTTGATAGTGTCTTTAACAAAAGGGACAATTCCCCTTAAGAGATTTGATAGTTAGATTGCATGATACAAAAAATTTATTTTTTATTTTCTTGTCTTGCAATCCAATTCAAGATTTTTTCATTATCTTCTTTGACTTTTTCAAGTTCAGAAAGATCATTTTGTGTCTTTTCTAGTTCTGCCTTTGTTATTACAGAATCATCAATGAGAAGTTTTTCTTCTATCTTTAGATACAATTCTAGTTTCTCATCATCTGTCAGTCGGTCATATTGTGGCAAGTACACACCCTTTGTATGACCTGCAAGAAAATGAGCCAAGTCATTATCAAACCTAGATACCTTGGTGATAAAATAAGCACGAAAGCTATGACTGGTGATTTTTCCGTGACCGTTTTCTTGTTTTTGATATAGTCCAATTTTGTTTAACAGTCGCTTTAGTTGTTGCATCTGATTTACTTCTGCATACTTTGGATTCTCATGTGTTCCAAAAATCATGTCTTCATCAGAGAGTTTTCTCAGATGTCTTTTGAGAAGTGGGGTAACCTCTTTGCTGAAAAACGTGGTTCGCTTTCGATTGTACTTTGCAATTGATGATGGAATGTTTACTTGTATTCTAGACTTGTCAAGATCTAAATGTTTTTTCTTTATCTGGCATATCTCACCAATTCTCATTCCACTTGAAAGCATACACAGATACATGATCTTCTTTTTGAATGGAGCCGCTTCAATGATTGATTGTGCTTCCTCAAGAGACATTGGATAGTGAGTCTCTTGAATTTTTAGAGGAAAGTCTAAGTTTTCTGAGACGTCTTCTTTTGTTAGTTTTATTCCTCGATGGTAGAGATATTTTTTCAGTAGAGAAAACCAGTTTCTGATTGTTTGTGGCATGTTTTCTTGCTCAGAATTCCAGTTTATCCAAGACTGCAAGGTATCCCACAATGTCTCTTCTTCAACTAGTTTTAGATCAGGAATGATGTCTTTTTGTTGGAATTTTTCCTCAGAGAAGGTCTCCCAATTGTTAAGAACAGTATTGTATGAGAGTTGAGTTCCTTTGGCTTTTCTGGAAATTTTCTCCATAAACGTCTCTCTAGATCTCTCTCGTTTAGTTAACAATGAGAAAAATACGTCATAATATGTTAAAAGGTAAACTATTTGATTGACATATTAGACTAATTACTAAACTTCATAGACATGATTTTTGCGAAAATATAATAGAAGATTTCCCGTAGGCACAACATGGAGACAAAAAATATCGGCTTGAGAGGAATCGAGGTTGCAGATACCAAAATTTCACATATAGACGGTGAAAAAGGTAAGCTCATCTACAGAGGATTCGATATTTTAGATCTTACAAAAAATTCAACTTTTGAAGAAACAGCATACATTTTACTTTATGATCAATTGCCAAATAAACAACAATTAGATGAATTTAATGCAAAACTGATTGAAGCAAGATACATTCCAAAACAAATGCAAAAAAACATGGGGAATTGGAGAAAAGATGCAGATCCTATGGATATGCTTCAAGCATTTGTATCGGCACTTGCAGGATATTATGATGAGGAATTTTCAAACAAGGAGGCCAGTTATGAAAAAGCAATTAATCTTATTGCAAAAGTTCCAACAATTATTGCCAGTTGGCAGAGAATTAGAAATGGATTAGAAATTGTAGATCCAGATTCATCATTAAGTCATGCTGCAAATTTTCTATATATGATGTCAGGAAAAAAACCAGATCCAGAAGTGGAGAAAATTTTTGACACGTGTTTAATTTTACACGCAGATCATACTTTCAATGCATCAACATTTACTGCAAGGCAAGTAGCATCAACAAGAGCTCATATGTATTCAGCCGCAAGTGCAGCAATTGGGGCATTAAGTGGAGAATTACACGGAGGAGCAAATACAGAAGTGATGAAAATGTTACTAGAAATTGGAGAAATTAACAAAGTGGAAGAATGGATTAAAGAAAAAATGAACAAAGGTGAAAGGATTATGGGTATGGGTCATGCAGTTTACAGAACATATGATCCCAGAGCCCAAGTTTTAAAAGAGCTATCTCGAAAGCTTGCAGAGAAAACTAAAGAACCATGGTTTGCAATGACAGAGAAAGTAGAAACCACAACAATTGCAGAAATGAAATCTCAAAAAGACAGGGATATTTATCCTAATGTAGATTTGTACAGCGCCTCAATTTACTATATGCTAAAAATCCCAGTGGATCTTAATACTCCAATTTTTGCAATTTCTAGAGTTGCAGGATGGGCAGCACACATTATTGAAGAAAAATTTGCAGAAGCAGCACCAAAACCAGCATTGTATAGACCAAAAGCAGTTTACGTTGGAAAATATTGTGGGCCAGAAGGGTGTGAATATAAAACTCTAGATTTGAGAAAATAAATCTAATTTCTAGTACTTAGCCAATCTTTAGCTTTGGAATTTACATCGTGTTTATACAATACTTCAAAAACCATATCATAAAACGTGATACCTTTTTTCTGTGCCTGATCATCTAACCATTTGATTCCATCAGCTAATTCAGGATCATATTCTGAAAATTCAACTAATTCATCGACCATTTTCGAGAAGAAGGCATGAGATTCAAGCATGAATACATCTTTCAATCTTTGATCATAAGTAATGTATTCAAATTATATAGACAAAAGACCCCTTTTTGGTTGACAATTGCACCATGTCTTTTATTTAGACGGAAATACAAGAAAGGTTTCGTGGATAATTCATACTGAAAATTCAATTTCAGAGCAAAGTAGAGAACATGTAGAAATTTACAAAGACAGGATTTCAAACATTCAATCAAAATATATCGCATTACATATCGGATTGTTTTGGGGAATTGGAGTATTCATAATAAAAAATCAAGATCATATCAAAATAAAATTAGATGATAAAGAAATGTTTGATCAGATCACAAACAAATTATCGATTAATGATGAATTTATCAACAAGAAGATTAAATTCATAAATCAACTAATTACTCAAAGAAAACTAAAAGTAGAGTTTGAACTTATTCAACAAAAAAATAATCCTGCCAAAAAAATACTAGATGCAAAAGAGCTTAAGACCAAAAACGGATAGTTACTTGGTGAGAGCTCATTTGCAGTTTGTGATTATACTAGGTAGTAGATTGATAAAAGAAAGAGTTGTCCATAATCATTGACAAGCCTTTATCATCAATTAGAGCGATCATACACAATTTTCAAGGTATCAACGTAAATTTTGCAATTATTTCAAAAATTATGAAAAAGATGTTGAAAGAGATAGAAGATTAGATTTATTTACCATATGGAAAGTCATGGATCAATTATGGCAGGTATAGACAAAGCAGCAATAGTATTCTCAATTGCAATAGCACTAGTAGGTGTAGGAATTGCAGTTGTAGGAGACTCTGTTGATTATACACCAACTGTTACTACCCCAAAAGCCACAACACAAACTACAGAAACCAAGACGCAAACAGACCCATTTGCAGACATTGTAGATAAAGTGAAATCAGACGCTCCAAAGGTTGCAGAAAAAGAAGTGCAATTAAAAGACAAAGTGGCAATGGAAGAAAAACCAATGGTTAAAGAAGAAAAACCAATGGTTAAAGAAGAAAAACCAATGGTTAAAGAACCAACAGGACCTAAAACACACACTGTTGATATTCCAAAAGGTACTTCAGTTCCAGGATGTGAAGAAAGTAATGCATGTTACTTACCAGCAAATTTGAAAATTAAAGCTGGAGACACAGTAAAATGGATTAACGTAGACACAGCCGCACACACAGTAACTGGTGGTAGTCCAGCTGATGGTCCATCTGGCGTATTTGATAGCAGCCTAGTAATGGCAGATGCAGAATTTGCATTTACTTTTGACAAAGCAGGCAGCTACGATTACTTCTGTATGGTACATCCATGGATGATTGGTAGTGTCACAGTAAACTAACCAAAAATTTTCCTTTTTTCTTATTTTATTTGATTTTTTCTTATTGTTCGATTATACATTACACCGAATCTATGAGTTTCATCTCGAGCATACTGTAAAATTTTCAAAGAGGGTTTGTACTTTGGAATGACTACGGGGTTTTTAGTACTAGGTAAGAATATCTCTTCATTTTCTTTTGCCAATGAAACACAGGGCAAATCCAAACCAAGAGATTTCAAAGAATTCATCGCAGCACTAAGTTGCCCTTTTCCACCATCTATTACAACTAAATCAGGAAGTTCAGAATTTTCTTCCAATAATCTATAATATCTTCTCTTAATGATTTCCCCAATCATTGCAAAATCATCTCTACCAGAAATAGTTTTTATTTTGAATTTTCTATAGCCAGATTTATCAGGTATTCCTCCAACAAATCTAGACATAGAACCAACAGCAAAATCTTGACCATGATTAGATATATCAAAACATTCTATGATATTAGGAATTACAGGTAAATTCAGAATCTCTTTTAATTCAACAAGGCCAGGATCACCACCCTTAGAATGAATTAATCTGATATTTTTTAAAAGTAAATTAACAATATCTTTTTTCTTTCCCTTACTGGGAACAAGAATAGTCACCTTAGAATTAGATTGTTCAGACAATAAGGATTCCAATAGTTTTTTATTTTCTGGAAGTTCACTCACAAAAATAAATTTAGGAATTTTATGTGTAGAATAATATTGAAATAAAAAATTAGAAAATGTATTATCACCAACTAAATCAAAAAAATATTTGTCACTATCTCGAATAACCCCATTAATCATTCTAAAATTCATTACAACTGCTGATTGTTCTCTTATTCCAATGCCGAAATATTCTTCATCGGAGTTTTCAACATATTCCATTTTTTGTTTCGTCTGAAGACTACCAAGCCTAATCAAAGTGTCACGAATGTCTTTTGCACGCTCAAATTGTTGCAATTTTGCTGCCTGATGCATTTCTTCTTCTAATTTTTTAGTGAATACTTTTGTTTGATTTTTACCTTTTAAGACATCTTCAAGTGCTACAACATGTTTAGGATACCTTTCCTGAGCATCTTTAAATTCACAGGGACCTTCACAGTTTCCTAGATGATACTCTAGACAAACTTTTTTTGGAAGAGTTTTACAGATTCTGATTTGGAAAGCTTTTCTCAAAGTTCCAATTGTGAGTAATTTTGAACTGCCTTGAGTAAAAGGACCATATGTTTTTCCTTTTCCCAAAAATTTTCCATCACGAGTTCTACGTGAAACCAAAAGTCTAGGATATTTTTCATCAGAAATTCTGAGATACGTGTATCTTTGTTGATCTTTTAATTCAATATTGAATCGTGGACGATATTTTTTGATCATGTTTGATTCTAAAAGAAAAGCCTCGCTTTCATTGTCAGTCAAAACAAATTCAATGTCAGAAATATTTTCAACTAGTTTTTGAGTTTTATAATTTTGATTTTTATTGAAATATGATCTAACTCGATTTTTCAGATTTTTTGCTTTTCCAATATAGATGATCTTTCTATCAACATCTTTCATAAGATAAATACCGGGATCAGTAGGAATCGTGATTTTAGATATATCAAAAGTCATTTTTTTAACAATTTTTTCAAATATTTTCCAGTATAACTTCCAGGGGCCTTAGAAATCTCTTTAGGAGTACCAGTAGATACTACTTTTCCTCCTTCATCACCACCTTCAGGACCTAGATCAATTAACCAATCAGAATTTTTGATTACATCCATGTTATGCTCAATAACTACAACAGTATTTCCCAGATTTACCAATCTATTTAACACATCCAATAGTTTTTGAACATCTGCAAAATGCAAGCCGGTGGTAGGCTCATCTAAAATATACAATGTTTTTCCAGTACCTCTTTTAGATAATTCAGATGCAAGTTTTACTCTTTGGGCTTCACCTCCAGACAAGGTTGTAGAAGATTGTCCTAGTTTGATATAACCCAATCCAACATCAAATACCGTTTGTAATTTACGTTTTATTGAAGGAATGTTTTCAAATAAATTTAACGCCTCATAAACAGTCATATCTAAAACATCAGAAATATTTTTTCCTTTATACAATACAGACAATGTTTCAGTATTGTATCTCTTACCCTTACATTCATCACACTTTACATAGACATCAGACAAAAATTGCATCTCAATTTGTTTAACTCCATCTCCATCACATGCAAAACATCTACCATCGGGCACATTGAAAGAGAATTGTCCAGGTGCATATCCACGTTCTTTTGATAAAGCAGTATTTGCATATAATTCTCTAATCGGAGTGAAAGCTCCTATGTAGGTAGCAGGGTTTGAACGAGGTGTTCGTCCAATTGGAGATTGATCAATTGCAATAACCTTATCGATGTTTTCCAATCCCAGTATTTCTTTGTGCATTCCTGGACGAATGTTTGATTTATAGAAATGATTTTCTAGAGATTTTAACAAGATGTCATTTATCAAAGTAGATTTACCTGAACCAGATACACCAGTAACTGAAACAAAAAGCCCTAGAGGAATTTCAACATCTATATCTTTTAAATTATTTTCAGATGCTTTTCTGATAACAAGTGAACCTGAACGATTACGAATTTTATCTTGTAAATTGATTAAAGAGTTGTCTTTAAGATATTTGCCTGTAACGGATTTGTTGTTTTGAAGAATTTGATTTACTGTACCCTCAAAAACAACATTTCCCCCATGAACACCAGCACCAGGACCCAAATCCACCATCCAGTCTGAATTTCGTATAACTTCTTCGTCATGCTCTACAACTATTACTGTATTTCCAAGATTTCGTAGTTTATTTAGCGTTTTAATGAGTCGAGTATTATCTCTTTGATGTAATCCAATTGTAGGCTCATCTAAAACATACAAAACACCAGTCAAATTAGAACCAATCTGTGTAGCTAAACGAATTCTTTGAGACTCACCACCAGACAAGGTTGAACTTAATCTGTTTAATGTCAGATAATTCAATCCAACATTCATCAAAAATTCAAGGCGTTCCTTGATTTCTTTTAAAACATCTCGTGCAATGTATTGTTCATTCTCTGTTAGTTTTAAAGATGAGAAAAAATCATAACAATGATCAATAGACATATCACAAACATCCATGATGCCTTTTTCATTGATTTTTACAGAAAGAGATTCTGGTTTCAGTTTTTTACCATTACATACATTGCAAGGAGTATCTCTCATGAATTGTTTTAGCCATTCTCGTTTAGATTCAGAATCAGTTTCCATAAAAGTACGCTGAAGATTAGATAAAACACCTTCAAACGTATTTGTAGATTGCCATGAAGAATCACCAGATTTTGAACGATATGTGAAATCAATGAGATCGTCAGTACCATGCAAAATAATTTGCAAGTGTTTAGATTTTATTTTATCAAAAGGAGTCATTAAATCAAATCCAAATTTTTTCCCAACTGCTCTTAATGCTTGTCGTCTAAATGCAGAAAATCTACCACTCCAAGGAACAATGGCTCCATCCAAAATAGATTTGGATTTATCAGGAATTACCAAATCGGCATCAAACTCCATCTTGACACCCAAACCATTACATGTTTTACACATTCCAAAAGGAGAATTAAACGAAAAAGATCGAGGTTCTAATTCACCTACAGTTAACCCACAGTAAGGACAAGCATTGTTTTGTGAAAATATTTTTTCAGATTTTTCACTTGCAATCATTACATCACCTTTAGATGCTTTTATGGAAGTTTGTATGGCTTCAAAAAGCCTAGATCTTTCAGATTTTTCAGTCGTTATCCTATCAACTACAATCTCAATATTGTGCCATTTTTGCCTATCAAGAGGAGGAATTTCTTCATCTAGGCTCAAAATTTCTCCATTTAGACGTATTCTAGAATAACCATCTTTTTTGATTTGCTCAAATAATTTTTCATATGTGCCTTTTTTTCTCTGAACAATAGGTGCTAAAACAAGTATTTTTTTACCAGAAAAGTCTTTGAGGACAGAATCACATATTCTTTCCACAGATTGGGTCGAAACTTTACGTCCACAATTTGTACAATAAGGAATTCCAATTCGGGCAAACAGTAATCTCATGTAATCATATATTTCAGTAGTAGTGCCAACAGTAGAACGTGGATTTTTACTAGTTGTTTTTTGTTGAATTGATATGGCAGGAGAAAGACCTTCAATTGAATCTACATCTGGTTTGTCCATCATCTCTAAAAATTGCCGAGCATATGCAGAAAGAGATTCTACATATCTTCTCTGTCCTTCAGCATAAATTGTGTCAAAAGCTAATGTAGATTTTCCAGAACCAGATAAACCACTGATAACAACTAGTTTATTTTTTGGAATATCTATATCTAAATTTTTTAAATTATGATGGCGTGCTCCGCGAATTTTTAATTTATTTTCTGTCATTTTTAAATTCAATCTCCTTTTCGATTCTTTTTATTCTATCTCTGCATTCTATTGCACGTTCAAAATCTAGATCTTCAGAATATTTTTTCATTTGTGCATCCAAATCAATAATTTCTGATGCAAGATCATGGACAGATTTTAATTTTGAATCATCTAGAGAAACTTCTTGAATAGGAACAGATTTGATTATAGTTTTTGGAACAATGTTGTGTTTTTTGTTATATTGAATTTGTTTTTCTCTACGTCGTTTAGTCTCATTCATAGCATTTTTCATAGATTCTGTAGTATTATCAGCATACATAATTACAGTTCCATTTGAATTTCTAGCAGCACGACCACAAGTTTGAATCAAACTAGTAAAATTTCTAAGAAATCCTTCTTTATCTGCATCTAAAATTGCAACTAAAGAAACTTCAGGAATATCAAGACCTTCCCGGAGAAGATTAATTCCAACTAATACATCAAATTCTCCCAAACGTAACTGTCTAATAATTTCAGTTCTCTGAAAACCTTCAATTTCAGAATGCATGTATCTGACTCTAACTTGCTTTTTTGATAGATATTCAGCTAAATCCTCAGCCATTCTTTTTGTTAAAGTTGTGACTAAAACACGTTCATTTCTAGTAGTTCGTTTGTTAATTTCTAGGATTAAATCATCCATCTGATCTTTTGTAGATTTTATTTCGACTAAAGGATCTAATAACCCAGTAGGCCTTACCAGTTGTTCAATTATTTGAGATGAGGTTTTTTTCTCATATTCTGAAGGAGTTGCAGAAACAAAGATGGTATTTTGAATATATTTTTCAAACTCTTCGAATTTCAAGGGCCTATTATCAAATGCGCTAGGTAATCTGAATCCATATGTTACTAGTTCATTTTTCCTAGAGTGATCACCTTTGTACATACCATGTAATTGAGGCAGTGTAACGTGTGATTCATCTATAACTAAAAGATAATCATCTCCAAAAAAATCCATTAAACAAAATGCTTTTTCTCCAGCTTTTCGTCCATCAAAGTGTCTAGAATAATTTTCAATCCCAGAGCAATATCCCAATTCCTCAATCATTTCTAAATCATAGTTTGTTCGCATTTCAAGTCTTTGTTTTTCTAATTCATTTAATTCGGGTAGACGTTGTCCTAATTCTTTTCTAATAGATTTTACAGCTTTTTCACGAACGTCTTTTGCAATCAGGTAATGTTTTGCGGGAAATATTTTCATTTGTGATAGTATCTTTTTTTCTTTTAATGAAACATGATCTAACAAAGTAATTTTTTCTACTTCATCACCAAATAGAGATATTCGAACTAAATCTTCAGAATATGCAGGAGTGATGTCAATAGTATCACCTTTTACTCTAAAATTTCCAGGGGCAACTTCAGTATCATTTCTTTCATAGCGGGCATCAATTAACCTACGAATTATTTCATTTCTTTTAATTTCATCACCAGTGTTAATTGTAATTGCCAAGTCTTCCCAATCTTTTGGATTACCAAGAGAATAGATACAAGAAACAGTAGACACGATGATGGTAGGTTCTCCTGAAAGCAACATTGCAGTTGCTTCTAATCTTAGCTTTTCAATTTTTTCATTGATTTGGGTATCTTTTTCGATATATGTGTCGGTTTGAGGAAGATAGCTTTCAGGTTGATAATAATCATAATAAGAAACAAAATATCCAACATTGTTTTTTGGAAAAAATTGTTTTAATTCTGAATAGAGTTGAGCCGCTAAAGTTTTGTTATGAGAAATTACAAGTGTATTTTTACCAGTTTTTGCAATAACATTTGCAACAGAAAAGGTTTTTCCACTTCCAGTAACACCCAACAAAGTCTGAACAGTTCCTTTCTGTACACCTTTTATGAGAGCATCAATTGCTTGGGGCTGATCTCCTGTAGGAGCATATTCAGATTCCAATTCAAATGTAGAGGTTTGTTCCAACAGAAATAATCCCCCAAAACTGAACTTATAGCTAACGCTTACACAATTAAGACTACAAGTAAACATAGTACTAAATTTGGGAAATTAGATATTATTTTAAATCTACATTCTAAAAAATAAAAAGTGCTCAAAATGGACGAGGATGTAGATAAAGAACTTAGAGAAACAGAGCAGGAAATTATGATAGAATTAAAACTCAAAACAAACGAATTTCTTAAAAAATTCAAAGAACATGCAAACAAGAACAGAGTAAAGATGGATAATATCTAAATCAAATAAAAATTACCAAACAGGCTCATCAATCATTTTCAAACCATTCTCAGTTACCTCAAAGCCCATAATTTTCAAAGTACTTAATGCAGAAGGAGAATTTCTCTTTAGTATTTTTTGTGCAAGAGTCATTCTATCTGCAGATCTCATGTGTTGTCCGATTTTGTATTTTCCATGAAGAGTTTGAGGGATTACTTTGATGACACTTACAGCATCTAAAACACGCATATCAGATTGAATTGGGTCATATTGTCCTTCAGGTTGATATTTTTTCATTAATCCATTTAGTGCAAGAGTTTTTTCATTTCTATCAGATACAAGAATTCCTTCGCCTTTTATTACAACACTGATGTATAATGTATCTGCAAGAGAGGCGTTGTGTGGATCCTCAAAATAAGAAGGCAGGAATTCTAATTCTCTATCAGCTTCAAATCCAACTTTATTTATTCTAGATATATTTTCTAATTTTTCGCCTCTTACATGAGAATGCATGTAAATTGCATCATTTAAAAAAACAAAGTTCATAGGAATTATCTGAGGATATCCATTCTCATCTAAACTTGCTAAACGTCCAACATGTTCCTCATTCAAAAATTCTTTAATTTTTTCATAAGATTTGATTTGAAGGACACCTGTTAGTTGCATAAAGTAATGGAATCAAATAATATTATAAATCCAGAGTATAGAAACTTCTAAAATACAACAAAAATAAAAAAGTATAATGAATGATCCATATCTAAATGAATTACGAGAAGATTTTGAGGCATATACTAGTCAACTAAAAAAATTAAAAAAGAAATTATTAAAAGCAAATTCTTCAGAAACGCAGGCAAAAATTATCAAACAAATAGATTCGATAGCAACTAAGATGGAGAACAATCAAAAACAAACAGTAAAGGTTACAAAGTCCAGAATAAAGGAAAGAAAAACAAAAAAATAGAATTATTCCTCTTCGTCTAATTCTTTAGCCATTGCCTGAATTTCTAAAATCCTACATTCTAAATCATCGCATTCTGTTTTGAATTCATTGGTCATAGATTCCAATCACCAAAATTATCAAAAGCAATAAACATTCTAAAACTTGACTTTTTTCATCCAAATTCTTCATTAATCTAAATTGCTAAATTTAGGAGAAATTAATAGAAGAAAATGAATGAAATTGATGAAGAACGAGAAGAGGCAACAGAAATAGTTTTGAATATTCTAGAAGAATGGGGTTCAGAATCAAAATTCATTTGGTTTAGGGAATTACATAGAATTACAGACATCGATAAAGGATTACTCAGAAATATCCTAAATGAATTAAAAAAATCAAAAGAAGTCAAAGAAATGCATGGAACAAACAATAGAATATTTTTTTGTCTCAGAAAATATTACATAAAATGTAGGGATGTAGAATTTCGCTTTAAAGGTAAAGAGATTATGTTAAGAGACGGCAGTAAAACAAAAATCATACAAGGTTCAACAAATGCCACCGAACGTACTAGAAAAAGATTAGAGAAACAAAAAAACAAACGCAGGGCAAAATCTTTTACAAAGAAAAAAAGACCACATAAATCATAATGAATCTTCAGCTTGTCGTCGAGTAAAATTAGATTCGGCTCGTTTTAGTTTCGCAGATTCAGCAACATCCTCAGTCATATCATACAAATTATGAAGTTCCATATCAGGAATTAATTCGTCCTCTTTTTCATCTTCTAAATCATATTCTAAATTTGCCAAAATTTCCACATTTTCTTCTAAAATATCCAGACATTTTTTTACTGATTCAGGGAGGTCGTCATCCATCATACATAGAATATCTTAGTGGTCTAAATGATTTGCTGTATGTTATTGTAAAGAACGTCTTATTGTTTGGCTTTTTCACGTAATGCAGGCATTACATGACTGGCAAATTTATCAATAGAGCCAAAGTAATTTTTACCCCAGAATCTGATTACGAAGTGATTAACACCAGCATCCATGAATCGTTCAAATGTTGGAATCATATCTTCAGGAGTTCCAACTGCAGTAGATGAACGAGCAACAGGATCAGGGATTTTTGTTGCAGCTTCTCTCATCTTTACAATCCAACTTTGATCAGACATTGAATATTCTGTAAAGTATTTTACAAAATCAAATCCTTCAATTTCTTTTAATCCATGAACCCTCAAAACTTCAGGCTTGAACAAACTAACTTTTACAGCCTCTTTCATTTTAGCCCAAGAAGCTTCTGCATCATCAGAGAAATAAACATCAATGTCCAGTGCAAACTGGAAATTATCTTTTTCCTCTTGGGTTCTGTTATTAGTATCCATTGAAACTTCGATTTGTTTTTTATGATCTTCGAAAAGCTCAGGAGTATAACCTATAGGCAACCAACCATCACCAAGTTTTCCAGTTAATGCAAGAGTACGTTTACCACCAGATGCCATGTATGTAGGAGGACGTGGTTTTCTAATTGGAGGAGCTTGTAAACATGCTCCTTCTAGCTGATAATATTTTCCCTTATAATCAACAGTGTTATCAGGTGTTGATTGATATAAAGTATGAATAGTTTCAATTTGTTCTTCCCATTTTGAAACTGGTTTTTCAAATGGAATACAAAACTCTTTTAGATTTTGAGCTTCACCTGCACCAATTCCCAAGATAGCCCTGCCTTTAGACACTCTATCAAGAGTAATTGCAGCTAAAGCAATGTTGGAAGGATGTCTTCGTATGGCATCAGTGACACAAGTTCCTAATTCTACATTATTAGTAACAGCTGCAATTGCAGATAACATAACCCATGGATCAAGAACTGTGGCATTTTTCCATTGTGGAACATTTGTGTGGTCCATATAGAAAATTGAATCATAACCAGTTTTATCAGCAAGCATACATGCAGTCAAGATTTGGTCTTCTGTGTAGCCAGCCCTTGCAACATTTAGGCCGTTTTGAATTCCAAATTTTATTTTTTTATCGCTCAAGTACATGTACGTCAGAGTATTAGAATAAAAAGTTTAATCAAGCTGCCAATTTCGCAGTTTATCAAGAAAATAGAAAAAAAGTAAAAAATATTAGATTTTTTACAAATTACCTGCTTTGATATCTTCAAGACATTTTACAACATCTTCTTTAGATATCGGAATTGGGTTTGGATCTAAATGACCTTTATCTGTCATGACAGTATCAGCAGCTTCAGAAACATCGGCTTTGAGTTCTAATTTATCAAATCCAAGTTTGTCCATTGCTTCTTTGAATCTATCATAGAAGATTGATTTGTTATGTTTGTGTGCCACGGTAGTACAAGATGACAAGGAATAGCCATGAGGTACACCTTCATTTGAGAACACATAGGACAATGCATGTCCAAGAGTTGTAGAACAATTACCAAATCCCATTCCAGAAAGCATTGATCCATAAGGATAGTTTTCTGGTTTGTCATTCATAATTGCATCATAAAGAATCTCAAATGCTTGCTTACACAGAGTTCTAGTCAAGTCATTACCGAGTTTACTATCATAGCCTTCGGTTGCTTGAGCACATGCATCACATACAGAATTTTTAATGACTTGTTCAGGAGTTCCATCCATAAAATATGAATCAACTACTGCCATGTCAGCTAAGAATCTGTCTTCACGTAACAATTTCTTTTTACCATCAAATTTGAGAACACAATAAGTTGTCATTTCAGCTCCGGTTCCAAAGGTTGTAGGAATTAAGATCTTATCTTTTTTCATCTCAGGTGCAGCATATTTTACTACATCCATAGAACTTCCACCACCGAGTCCAATCAAGACAGATGGATTTTTGTCTTTGAATTGTGAAATAACAGCATTGACATCATCAATTGATGGTTCAGGTTTTACTTGATCATACAGCATATAATCCTGAATTCCCATTCTTGCAATCCATTTGTCAGAAAGTTCTGGAGGAACCGTAGTGACAATTAATGCATTTTTAGGATATTCTGTTTCACCAAGTGCATTTTCTCCAAAGTTGATAACTTTTGGAATGCGTACTGTTTGCATAAATCAGAAGCATCATTGATTATTATTATATCTTGCATTAGTGAATGACTGTATGATAATCCAAAATTTTGATGATTTGGCAACTTCTGAAAAGAAAAAAGATTGTCTAGAAATTTTAGAAGAAGGGTTGCAAGCAGCAAATCCAGAAAATATTCTTCCAAAATATGTTACACCTAATAAAATCAAAATAAATGGGAAAATTTTCAATCTAGAGAAATATTCGAATATTTATTCAGTAGCGTTTGGCAAAGCAGGAGATTCTATGACTAGAGCACTAAATGCAATAGTTCCAATAAAAAGTGGAATTATCGTTATTCCCAAAGGCTCAAAATCCATTATCAAGGGGAAAAAATTTCAGATTTTTAATTCCAGACACCCAAAACCAGACAAAACAAGTGTAAAAGCAGCCAAAGAGGTCATGAAATTTGTACAAAATAAAAAGAGTGGAGAATTAATAATTTTTCTAGTATCTGGAGGAGGCTCATCATTACTTGCAATGCCAGATGGAATTACTCTAGAGGATAAAGTGCACGTGACAGATGTACTGCTAAAATCAGGAGCCACAATTCAAGAGTTTAATTGTATTAGAAAACATCTATCAAAAATCAAAGGAGGCAGATTGGTGGAAAATATGAAATGTGAAGGAGTAAGTTTAGTGATGTCAGATGTAGAAGGAGATGATCTATCATCAATTGCGTCTGGAACTACATACATGGATAACACAACATACTCAGATGCTTTAGAAGTCATTAACAAATACAAAATTCGTTGGAAAATGCCACAAGAAGTTTTAGATGTTTTAGAAAAAGGCAAAAACAGTACCAATGAAATATCAAAGCCTAAAATTGAGAATTTTGTTGTTGCAAGTAACAAGGATTGCTTGCAAGCCATGAAAGTTAAAGCAAAAGAAAAAGGATACAAGATAACTACTTTGAAATTATTTGGAGACATTAAAGAAGCAGTAACAAAAATTATTGAAAAAATTTCTGATGAAGAAAAAACATGTATACTTTTTGGAGGAGAGCCAACAGTCAAAGTGTTAGGTAAAGGAATGGGAGGAAGAAATCAAGAATTAGTTTTACGGCTATTAAAAAATTCTCAAAAATTAAAAAAAATAGTTATCGCCTCAATTGGGACAGATGGAATAGATGGCAATTCAGTTTTTGCAGGAGCGATTACGGAGAATGTAAAAGTGGATTTATCAATGATGAAAGAATTTCTCAAAAACAGTGATTCTGGAAGATTCTTTCAAAAACAAAAAGGCAACATCGTTACTAATGCCACTCATACAAATCTAATGGATATAGGCGTAATTTTGAGATAATTCTAGAATTTACTAAAAAATAACATATTTTTTCGAATAAGATTAAACAAATGGTTATTCAGAAAGAAGAGTCCTTCAAATATAATAAAACCGTACTGACAATATGATGAAAAAGAATCAAGGATTTTGTAATGATGAATCTTGTAAATGTGACTGCCATAAAGGATCAAGTTTTAGAAGAGGAAATAGCAGGAGACAGTATTGTTAGAGAAGCAATTCAATCCAGAGATGCTATACAACAGAGTAGTTCATTTCTATATTGATAAAAAAGGATACAGTAAAGATAAGGCAAATGAAATTGCTCAAGCAGTAGTACAGAAAGAAGCTCAAAGAAGAATATGTAAAAATAAAAACTGTAAACATTTCTCACATGATCACATTAGAAATTCTGAAACATGTTTAGTAGAAGATTGTGAGTGTGGGGAATTTACTAAGTAAAATCATCTAAAGAATTTTCAAGTAAAGGTTGTGCACTAATGCCGCGTTTCCTTAAATCTTCAGCAAATTCATCTACAAATCCATGGATGGTATAAACTTGTTCAGCTTCTGATTTTATCACCATATCAATTAATTCATCGTAATCACAATGATCACTCATAGGGATAGAATAATCAGTTCTTCTTCCAAAAGAAAATTTTGTTGATTGGGCCCAACCACTAAATCCAATTGTTACTGCCCCATATTTTGATTTCATGTCTTGAACAAATTTATTTTTACTTGACAACATTGGCGCAATCATTATCCAAGGTTTTTTTTCTAACAAACCATTTTTTTCAGCTTCAGAATGTCCAATTCCATCAGGTAATGAAACACCAAATCTTTGATGAAGGGAATTCATGTCTTTTATGGAATCATGTAGATACAAAGGCCCCCAATGTCCAAAAAACTGAGTTATGGTTTGAGCTTTTCCTAGTTGATAGCCCATCAAAATAACAGGAATCCCTTTCCCATATAGTTCAGAAATCAATTCATTTACTTGTTTTAGAGTATCCTCCAATTTGGGAAAAATGAATTCAGGTAATCCAAAAGTGCATTCAGTAATTAGAGTCCTACATTTTGGAATTTTTGCACCTTTTAGAAAGCCTCTATCTCTAGTACAAATATCTCCAGTATAGAAAATATCATCAAATAGCAATCCCTTTGCACCAAGAATATGACCACTATCAATTAAAGAAAAGTCATCAAGAGAATCCACATGATTTAGCATTTTGAATCCTCTCAGATTTGCAATCTCATTTGTTTCAATTGAAGAAAGAATTGTTCCACCATTTTTGGATGGAAGATGATCAGAGTGTGCATGAGAAACAAAGTTGATTCCTGCAGAATCACTATTTTTAGGATCTAAATTAACTCGTTTTTCGCCAACTTCGCACAGGATTCCATTTTTCGTCATCCTAACTTTTCTAGGCAATAAAAATAATGCTTGACGGATTTGATATAAATTGCAGGTTTGATCTACTATTGACTAGTTGCTAAATCTAGGAATTCTAATCTCAGGGCGCGGGAGCAACATGGAATCGATCTTAAAGGCAATTAAGAAAAAGAAAATACCAATCAACCCAGCAATAGTAATTTCAAACAAACCAGATGCTAAAGGATTGAAAATTGCTCAAAAGATAGGAGTTCCTGTAGAAATTGTTGAAAGTAAAGGATTCAAAGGAACAAGAGCAGAATATGATAAAAAAATTATTTCAACTTTAACAAAATATGGAGTTACACCAAGAAATGGTCTTGTATGTCTTGCAGGATTTATGAGGATAATTAGTCCTGAATTTGTAAAGAAATACAAAAATAGAATTATCAACATTCATCCTGCATTATTACCAGCATTTCCAGGATTAGATTCCCAAAAACAAGCATTAGAATATGGATCCAAAGTTTCAGGATGTACAGTTCATTTTGTAGACACAGGAATGGATACAGGACCCGTAATTATTCAAGCAACAGTAAAAATTAATGAAAAAGATACAGAAGAGTCATTATCTAAAAAAATCCTAAAAGAAGAACATCGAATTTATCCTGAAGCAGTAAATTTGTTTGCACGAAAAAAAATCAGAGTTTCAGGTAGAAAAACAATCATAGGTTAAGAGTCAGGGCCGCCAAAAAAATACAATACTTTGAGTTCTTTTGTATTTCCATGAAAAAAATGTTCAACATCTTTAGCTACAAAAAATAGTTTATCTTTTGAAACTTTGTAATCTTTATCTTTAATTCGTAAAAATCCATTTCCGGAAATAATGTAATAAACTTCATCACTATCATGAGGAGTTTGAGTATCTTCTTCTCCAGGTTTTAAAACTAAAATTCCTGCAGCTAAACTATATTTATTTATAAAAGTATGAAAATAAGAACTACTGTTTTTGATTTTTTTGAGATATGTATCTAAATCATACTCTAGTTTCAATTTTATTCAGCAGCTACGGTGTATGTTTTTCTTTGAGGATCAGCACTCATAAAAGAATGTCCAGTTGGATGAATTTTTTCATGTTCAGGACTTTGATGCATTTTGATGAAAGTCTCTTTACTCTCATGCTCTACCAAAATTCTATAACTTCCGTCAGAAGATTTTAAGAATTTTCTTGAAATGAATCCTGGAAAACCAGACAAAACTTTGTTTGATTCTGCAAACCATTTTTTGAAATCTTCTTCAGCCCCATCTTTGAGTTGAATATCTGCAATCATTACAAACATGACATGACTAGAAAAATTACCATTTAATTTCTTTTCTAAGATTTCCACAAAGAATTCCAAGAATTAAATATCTACAAATCAAAAACAGAGTATGGTAGGAGTAAAAATAGATGGTAAAATCATTGCCCAATCAGTCAAAGAAAGAGTCAAAAAAGCCACAGAGGAGTTAAAAAATCAAGGAATAATGCCTTGTTTAGCCACAGTTTTGGTGGGAGACAATCCAGCTTCTGCAACATATGTGAGAAACAAACACAAAGCATGTGAAGAAGTAGGAATAATAACTAAAGATCATAAACTAGATGCAAATATCACACAGTCAGATTTAACAAAAATTATTGATGAGTTAAATGCAGATAACTCAGTACATGGAATTTTGGTTCAATTACCACTACCAAATCAATTAGATGAGTTTGCAACCATTTCAAGAATTTCACCTCTAAAAGACGTTGATGGTCTAACTCCACATAATGCAGGATTGCTCGGAATGAAAAAAGCAGCACTTGTTGCATGTACTCCATCAGGAGTAATGGAAATGTTTGACTATCACAATATTGATTTGGAAGGAAAAAACGTAGTTTTGATAAACAGAAGTAATCTTGTGGGAAAGCCACTATATCATTTGTTACTAGAAAAAAATGCGACAGTTCAAACATGTCATTCAAAAACCAAAAATCTAACTGAATTATGTCAAGCAGCAGATATCATAATTACAGCAGTCGGAGATAGAACCAAATTCAAATTGACATCTGAAATGATAAAAGAAGGAGCAGTGGTAATTGATGTAGCAATTTCAAGATTTCAAGAAAAATTGGTAGGAGATGCAGATTATGATGAGATTATTCAAAAGGCATCTTTTGCATCGCCAGTTCCAGGGGGAGTTGGACCTATGACAGTTGCAATGCTGTTAAAAAATACAATCACAGCAGCGTCATTGAGTAGTCAAATTGGAAAATAATCCAGAAAAAGAATCTCTCAGAAATCTTCTATTAGAGAAGAGAGACAACACATCATTTGATTTAATGAAGATTGCAAGTGAGAAGATCCAAAAAAGATTAAATAAAATTTATGCATTTAAAAATGCCAAAAAAATTGGGGCGTACTATCCAATTGGAAGCGAGATATTTACACAAGACATCATCCAAGAGTTACTCAGTCAGGGAAAAGAGGTTTTTTTGCCCAAAGTAATTGGAGAAAAAATGGAATTTAGAAAAATTGTTGATTTTTCAAGCCTAGAACACGGTAGTTTTGACATAATGGAACCAAAAGAAGATTGTCCGGTAGAGAACAATCTAGATGTGATCATAGTTCCAACAGTAGGCATATCACCAAAAGGAGTCAGGCTGGGTTACGGTCATGGATTTTATGACAAGTTTTTAGCCGAAAATAAAACTACAACCATTTCCATTACACTAGAAAAACAAATTGTAAAAAATATTCCAAAATCAGATCACGACATTTTGATTGATTGGATAGTCACTGAAGACAAAATGCTTCAAACTCAGAGATAAGAAAGACCTTTTTGGCCAATATCTTTTCTATTGTATTTTTGAGACCATGAAATTTTTTCTGCTGCTACATATGCATTGGTTATAGCAGAATCCAAAGTATCACCAAGAGCAGTCACTCCTAATACACGTCCTCCATTTGAAAGAATTTTTCCATCAGATTTTTTTGTACCAGCATGAAAAACAAAAGCATTGTTTGGAATAGAATCAAATCCAGTTATTTCATCATTTTTTGAATATGATTCAGGATATCCTTTAGATGCAAGAACTACGCATACTGCAGATTGTGATTTCCATAAAGCAGGAGGTAATGAAGATAAAGTGCCATTGACACTTGCAACAAAGTAATCATACAAATCAAAATCCATTCTCATAGTAATTGGTTGACATTCAGGATCACCCATTCGAACATTGTATTCTAAAACATATGGTTGTCCATCCCTAATCATAATTCCAGCATACAAAAATCCCTTGAATAAAATTCCCTCATTTTTCATAGCATTGATTGTTTTTTCAATAATTTCTTCTTGAATTATTTTAGCCAATTTTTCATCAACTATAGGAGTAGGAGAATATGCACCCATCCCACCAGTGTTAGGACCCTCATCATTATCAAAAATTCTCTTATGATCTTGACTTGAAGCCATGGGGATTGCCACGTCACCATCAGATAGTGCAATGTAGGAGGCTTCTATGCCATCAATTCTCTCCTCAATAATTATTCTATTTCCAGCATCGCCAAAGGTTTTTTTAATTAAAATTGTCTGAATTGCAGAAAATGCCTCATCAGTACTATTACAAACAATTACACCCTTACCAGCTGCCAATCCATCTGCCTTTACAACGACATTGTAATCAAGCGAGGCAACATAATCTCGAGCTTTTTGAGCATCATCAAATATTTCAAAACGTGCAGTTGGTATGTTATTTCGTTTCATAAAGTTCTTTGCCCATATCTTACTTGATTCAAGTTGAGCGGCCTTTTGAGAAGGTCCAAATATTTTGAGATTTAACTTGTTGAATTTGTCAACAATTCCTGCAGCCAGTGGATCTTCAGGTCCAACAACAGTAAAACAATTATTTTTTTGAGCGAAATTTGCTAGCCCGTCTAAATCATTTACATCAATTTGGACATTGTTTTGAGTCCCACCATTTCCAGGTGCAGTAAAGACAGTTTCAACTTTGTTGCTTTGAGATAATTTCCAAGACAATGCATGTTCTCGTCCTCCAGAACCAACAACTAATACATTTACCAACAAAAATTATCTTTTGGCCAATTATATAATCCAAGTCTCATAAAATCAATTTAGCTTTATAATGCCACAAAGATATCAAAATCCAGATGGAACTTTCTGCCAAATTTGATGCAAAAGCAATCGAATCTCAAGTAAAAGAATACATCAAAACCATAGATTTAGAAAAACAAATTTTTGCATCAGATAAACCAGAAAAAATTCGATTTATTGAAGGTCCTCCAACCATGAATGGAATTCCCCATGCAGGACACCTTAGAGGCAGGGTGATCAAAGATTTGTGGTACAGATTCAACACACTACAGGGCAAAAAAATTGAATTTAACGGTGGATGGGACACACAAGGTCTACCAGTAGAATTGCAGGTAGAAAAAGAGCTTGGAGTCACAGGTGGAAAAACTGAAGCAATCAAAGAATTCGGAGTAGAAAGAATAGTTTCAGAATGTAAAAAAGTTGTAGAGAAATTCAACAAAACATGGGTAGAAGTAGATGAGATGCTTGGGATGTCATTTAATCATGAAAAAGCATATTGGACTTTTAGAGACGAGTTCATAGAAAGAGAATGGCAAGTGCTCAAAAAAGCATATGAAAATAAAATTTTAGAAGAAGATTTTACAGTTATTGCATATTGTCCAAGTTGCCAAACATCACTTAGTCATGCAGAAGTGAATCAAGGGTATGAAGAAGTCAAAGACCCTTCACTATACTACAAAGTAAAACTAGTGAATGAAGATGCATTTTTGATTGTATGGACAACAATGCCATTTACACTGGTTACAGATGCAATGGTAGGATTACAACCCGAAGAAGATTATGCTTATGTTAAAGTTGAAAACGAAACATGGGTCATTGGAAAAACTAGATTAGAAGAATTAATGACAGAATTAAAAATTGAAGATTATAAAATTATCAACACGGTAAAAGGTTCTGAATTTGAAGGAAAGAAATACATCCATCCACTATTAGATTTAATTCCAGAATTAGATGAAATTTCAAAATTAGATAATTATCATGTTGCAGTATCTGAAACATTTGTAGATGCAAGTACAGGTAGTGGACTTGTACATCTATCACCTGCAAACGGTGAAGAAGATATCAAAATTGCAAATAAAAGAAAAGTCAAAATTTTTAGTCCAATTGATGACGAAGTAAAATTCACAGACAAGGCTGGAAAGTATCAAGGAATGTTTGTCAGAGATGCAGACAGGACGATAGTAGAGGATCTAAAAGGTCATAATGCTTTAGTAAAAATAGGCAAGATCAAGCACAAATACCCACTTTGTTGGAGGTCACACCATCCAATAGTATGGCTTGCCCGCAGAGGATGGTTTTACAAATTAGATAGACTAGAAAACAAAGCAATTGATGCAGCAGAAAGTGTAGAATATTATTTTGAGCAACCAAAGAATAGATTTCTCGGAATCATAAAAGAGAGACACCCATGGTGTATATCTAGAGAAAGGATATGGGGATGTCCACTACCAGTTTGGAATTGCGAGGATTGTGGTGAAAAGAATTGGTTCTTTACAAGAAAAGATATTGTAGATGCTGCAGATAAATTGCCAGATGGACCAGACTTTGAATTACATAGACCATGGATTGATAACATTACAGTAAAATGCAAAAAATGCAGCAGTGTCAACACAAAAAGAGAAGAATACGTCTTAGATACATGGCACAATAGTGGTTCAGCTCCATATTCATCATTAACAGATGAAGAGTATGCAAACGAAATTCCCGCACCATTCTTTACAGAAGGAATTGATCAGACTAGAGGATGGGCATATACATTGTTAATTGAAAATGTAATTTTGAATAACACAGCAACACCGCCATACAAGGCATTCTTGTTTCAAGGACATGTGCTTGATGAGAAAGGAGGTAAAATGAGCAAAAGCAAAGGCAATGTATTGGAAGGAGCAGAATTGCTTCAAAAATATCCTGCAGATTTGGTAAGATTCTACTTTATGTGGAAGGCAAGCCCAATCGAACCGCTAAGTTTCAGTACTGATGAATTAATGTCAAGACCATACCAGGTGATAAATACATTATTCAATCTGCACCTGTACTTTCAACAAAATAGCCAATACGACAATTTTGATCAAACTAACACAATCGAATGGGCAAAACAAAATAATCTGCTTACGTCACCAGATATTTGGCTATTATCGAAACTTCAAAAATTAATTCAAACACTAACTGAAAAAAATCAGACATGCAAGTTTCATGAAGGAGCAAAAGCAATTGATGATTACATCATCAACAATATTAGTCAAATATACATCCCAATTACAAGAGGAGAGTTATGGGATGAGGACGAAGGCAAAAAGAACAGGAGATTGGCAATTTATGCCGTACTTGGTGAAATTCTAAAGACATTAGATATTCTGATTCATCCATTTTGTCCATTTACAAGTGAGCATCTATATCAAACAGTTTTTCCCGGAAAACAAAGCATCCTACTTGACAAATGGCCATCATATCAAGAGTCATTGGTAAATGAAGAAATTGAAGAAGCATTTGACATTATGAAAGATGTTGTATCCATTTCATCTGCTGCAAGAATGAAAGGAAAACTAAAGAGGAGATGGCCTCTAAATGAAGCACAAATTTGTGTTAAAGAAGGACAGAAACAAAAACTACAATCATTATCAGAGTTATTGCAATCTCAACTAAATGTAGAAAAATTTTCTATCTTTGAAACAAAAAGAGATTCAGGTCTTGAACAAATTCTAGAATTAAAACAATTAGGATTACCAATCAAAGGAATCGTAGAACTGGAAAGAAAAAGAATTGGACCAAAAGCAAAACAACACATGGGAAAATTAGTGTCAACATTTAATGAAACAAATCCAGAAGAAATTATTTCATCTTTGCAAAAAGAATCAAAATATGATTTTAATATAGATGGAGAAATAATTTCATTAGACAAGGAAGATTTTACAATAGATTTTGATGCAAGCGAGAATTTTGCAGCGGCAAAAAGAGACAACTACATTGTACTAATTTCAACATCCAGAAATAAAGAGATGATGGCCAGAGGGTTAATCAAAGACATTGCAAGAAGACTGCAGACATTAAGAAAAGAAAGAGGATATACGCCAACAGATGTTCTAGAAGTTGCATCAATTTTAGAACTTGATGAAGAATCACTTGAAATGGTCAAAGATAAAGCTGAGGAACTAGCATTTCTTGTACGAGTCAAAAAAGTGAATTTTGAGGAAACTTGTAAAGAATACAAAGATGACGATATTGATGGTCAAAAAATCAAAATTTCTGTAGAATGATTTTTTGAAAGAAATGGAATATTTTTATTACAAACACAAATGACATAAGCAAATGTCCGAATCAAAACCAAATGTTGTTGGAATTAACGTTCTAAAACAAAACGGCCTAGATGTGGATGAGTTGGTTAAAGAATTAATCAAAAATGCAGCTGTAGAATTTACTGCGTACTATTACTTTACCAATCTTAGAGCACATTGTACAGGCATGGAAGGTGAGGGATTGAAAGGAATTATCGAAGATGCAAGATTAGAGGATCTTAGTCACTTCGAATCATGTATTGAGAGAATTTACCAATTAGGTGGATCTCTTCCAAATGATGCAACAGAATTTATCAAAATTTCTGGCTGTGAATTCTTACAACTTCCAGCAAATCCAACAGATCATAAAGCGATTCTAGAAAAATGTCTTAAAGCAGAGCAAGGTGCAATTGTCAATTGGGATAAAATTTGCAAAATGACTTTAGGTAAAGATCCTGCTACATACGATATTGCAAAAGACATCTTGGCTGAAGAGATTGAACATGAGTCTTGGTTCCTAGAGTTAATCTACGGAAGACCGTCTGGACACATGAGAAGAAAATATGCTGGAGAAAGACCACATACAAGAAAACATTCTAGAGCATTAGATATGGCATAAGTGCCAAATCATTTTCTTTATTTAAAATTCATCATCAAGGTGACTTTATTGACGACATGTTGTGAATATGCGTTGTTTTATCACGGTTAAATAGAAAAATCACGTATTGATATCATGGTAAAACAGATTAGTCTGGATGCTTGGCAAATCCAGCATTTGTCAGATCTGTTAGAAAAGGGTTCAAACATTGTTGCAAAAACAAACAGACCCATTGTTCTGTATAGACAAACACTAGAAGAAGAGGAAGAGTCCTATGAGGAAATTGTCTGCACACTTACCAAAGGGTATGTGATTGAACAGATGGTTACATCAGGAGGCATTTTAGTTCCAAGCTTTCATCAGCAGTTTGTATTTACAATTGAAGAGTATCCGCAAGAATTGTTGAGAAAAAGCAAAGATCGCTTTTTAGAAATGATTGATTTTCTTGATGAGCAATTAAAATAGCATCATAGTTAATAAAGACCGTAAAATTCATGATTTTTGCATGCAATTACTAGAATTTCAGGCTAAAGAACTATTTCGAGAATATGGAATTAATCTTCTTAAAAGTATCTCATCAACTAACATAGAAGAAGGCAGAAAGCATGCAAAAGAATTAGGATATCCATTTGTAATCAAGATTCAGGTGCCTGTAGGAGGCAGGGGAAAAGCAGGAGGAATTCAAAAATGTCAAAACGATGACGAATTTGAGTTGAAATATCCTCAAGTCATGGACTTGACAATTAAAGGAGAAAAAGCAAGAGCAATTTTACTTGAAAAAATGGCAGATATTAAAAAAGAACTGTATCTATCATTGTTTTTGAACCGTTCAAAAAGATGCTATACAATAATTGCATCTACTGAAGGTGGGGTAGAGATTGAATCAGTAAAAAACCAAATCATCAAAGAAGTGGGATTAGGAGAAGTCTCAGATGAACTTGCAAGAGAAGTTGCAAAAGAGATGGAATTAGAAGGAAACACAGCAGAACAATTTGTAGATACATTAAAGAAATTATCAAAACTTACAATTGAAAAAGAAGCAGAGCTAGTTGAGATAAATCCATTAGCAATAATGCAAGATGATTCAATCATGGCACTTGATGGAAAATTTGTGACAGACGATAATAGTAACTTTAGACACCCAGAATTACAAAAATATCAAGAAAAAACTGCAATAGAAGAACAAGCTGAAAAAAGTGGGTTTTCCCTAGTTGAACTAGATGGAGACATTGCAGTTGTTGGAAATGGTGCAGGATTAGTAATGTCAACACTAGATATGTTATCAGACAACGGCGGCAAGCCTGCATGCTTTCTAGATGTAGGAGGAGGTGCAACTACAGAATCAGTGTACGAAGCATTGACTTTGATTAGTAAGTTAGACAGAGTAAAAGGAATCCTAGTAAACCTCTACGGAGGAATTGTAAAGACCACTGTAGTTGCAGAAGCATTTCTTAAAGCATATGAAGATAACCTAATTGATTTACCAGTATTTGCCAGACTAAAAGGAACAGAATCTGAAAAAGCAAAAGAGATGCTTGATGGTTCTAGAACCAACATATTTGATTCTGTAGAAGAGGCAATTAATGCAGCAGTGATGGGGATAAAAAAATGACAGATATTTTTGGATTACTAAAAGGAAAACCAGGAGAATCAGATTATAACAACAAAGGAGTAATTGTTCAAGGAATTACCGGATCATATGGTTCATTGCATGCAGGTAAAATGTTAGAATATGGAACCAACATAGTTGCAGGAGTCACACCAGGTAAAGGTGGGCAAACATGGAATGAGAGCGTACCAATTTACAATACAATGCAAGAAGCAGTAGATGCAACAGATGCAAAAATTTCAATAATTTTTGTTCCAGCAAAATTCTTCTTGTCAGCTGCCAAAGATGCATTAGAAGCAGGAATCAAACTACTAGTTGCAATTCCTGAGCACGTACCAATCAGAGATACCATGGAAGCATTAGATTTGGCAAAAAAGAAAGGAGCAGTGATTATTGGTCCAAACACACCAGGAATAATGATTCCAGAATTAATTAAAATTGGAATTATGCCACCAATGCCATTTAAGGCAGGTAAAATTGCAGTGTTGTCAAAAAGTGGAACTTTGCTTTATGAAATTTCTGATGCACTAACAAATTCAGGATTTGGGCAATCCATTACAATTGGTATTGGAGGAGACCCTGTAAACGGTACAAGACTAATTGATGCATTTGATATGATCAAAGATATTCCAGATTTGGAAGGATTAGTAGTAGTTGGGGAAATAGGTGGAGATTCAGAAGAGATTTTGGCTCAAAGAATTATCGATAGTGGATTTAACAAACCAACTGTAGCATACATTGCAGGAAGAGCAGCACCAAAAGAAAAGAGAATGGGACATGCAGGAGCAATAGTAATGGGAACCTATGGTTCAGCAGAATCCAAAGTATCGATGTTTAATAAAGCAAACATTCCAGTAGCAAAAAGACCTGCAGAAGTACCAGTGTTACTAGCCGGAAAAATGGAAAAATCCGATTAGAATAAAAGAGAGAGATAAAGGAGACAATTAAATGCCAATTACAGACCCGGAGAAAAAGAGAATAGCACAACAAGCACGTCTTGTTATGAGAATTTGCTTCAAATGTGGATGCAGAAATGATATTGATGCAACCAGATGTAGAAAATGCAGAAACCCATACTTGAGACTAAAGAATAGAAATCTCGGGGTCAAGAAATAGAATTAAACAGTCATCAATCTTTGTCTATAATCTACAATTGCTGATTTTATTTCTGTATAGTATTGTTTGGCAAAAGATTTTGCAGCTTCAGGATCATCAAGATCCTCAAAGACAAGCTGAAGATCATCTGGAAGTTGATCATTCATTTGAAACAATATCCTAGCTGCTTCCACATACTGTCCTAAATTATCAGCATACTCAAATGCCAACTTCATCCTGTCAATAATTGCATCAAATTCTTGTAATATCATATAGATTATTTTTCAGATTTAGTAGAAAAGGCCAAGGTAATTGTGACATAATCACATAGCAAAGACAAAAAAACTACTCGTTATTCTAAATATTTGGACCGGTCGTCTAGTTTGGTTTGGATGACGCACTCACACTGCGTAAGGAAATTTTTTCCCGCAAAGGTCGTGGGTTCAAATCCCATCCGGTCCACCACTCTGATGGTCCTTTTATGGTTCCACCCACATATGGAATTAGGAAATGAAGATAACAAAAGAAGAGTTTCAAAGGATTGGCAAGGAAAGCCCTCTAGAGCTATTCCACCAAGGTATCAAAGCCAAGGAGACCCGAGAGAAATACACCAGAACGCTACGCCAAGTATTGTGCAATATTTTTGAGGACATATTCGAAGGAGATTTTGAAGATAGAGTAAACCAGTTTGTAAAACTTGCAAAAGAAGATCCAGATTGGATTCGTGATCTTTTGATCAATTTATCAATCAAACTCAAAGAGAGAACCAAACTGGCAAAAGAAAACTCAGAGTATCTCAATCCAAGCTCAATTAGTAATTATTTCAAGCCAATAAAGAAACTTTTTGACATGTCAGGAATTGTGATTTCTTGGAATAGGGTTTATGCAACATTTCCAGAACAAGACAATGTTTCAGATTCCAGAGGATGGAATCGGGATGAGATTCAAAAGATGCTAAAATTTACCAACGGTTCTATTGACAGAGCAATAATTCTGCTCAGTGCAAGTTCAGGGATTAGAGCAGGAGGGTTCGATTTGAACTGGCAGGATCTGACTCCAATATATCAGGTAGACGGGCAACTAAAGTTTGACATTACAGAATCAGAAGAAGAACATGCAAGTGTAGCATGTGCAATGATCAGAATTTACCAAGGAACCAACGAAGGATATCCTGCATTTATCACACCAGAAGCATATGAAGCCATAATGGATTACAAATCAGACTGGACTAGAGAAGTTGGAAGAGTGCCAAAACCAAAAGACCCAATCTTCAAAAAGGAAGGAACATTGCTTAGAAGAACTACGCCAATAGGAGTAAAAAGAAGAGTGGAGAGAATTATCAAGAGAGCAGGATTAAGAGAATCAATCAAAGGGAAAAGATACGAAGTTCCAATAATGAACGGATTTAGAAGATTCTGGAACAAGACATGCAAGGAATCACTATCAAGGGATTCTCCACTAGGATCACTAATCAAAAAAGAATTCATGATGGGACATACGGGATTGATAAAACTAGATAGGAACTATTTCAAGACCCATACTTTGGAGCTTGCAGAGGAATATCTCAATGCAGTCCCAAATCTTACAATATCAAATGAGAAGCGTCTACGACATGAAAACAAAAAGAAGACTGAGAAAATAGAAAAACTTGAAAGACAGCAAAGAGAGATTGATTTTCTGAAAAATGAAGTAAAAAGAATTGATCTTCGAGCAAAGATTGCTGAAGAAATCAAACAAGGATTGATGGAATGGTCAGAAAACCATCCAGAACAAATAACGCCAATGAACATAGCAAAGACGGATTTTGGAAAATCTTCAAGTTTGGATGAGATGGTAGAGCATTTTCTCACAGAACATGATGGGAATATAGACGGATTAAGAGAAAGGTTTGCAAAGAGTTCAAAAATCACAGTGATTGACGATTAGTCAAATTTATCATAATTACTTCAAACCCGCAGAAGATTAGATAATAAGACCTCTGCTGAAGTTTGCAGCATAGAAATCAAAAAAGTAAAGACAAGTGGAAAACTTTAATCCAAAATAGCATTTCTAAACAAACAGATTGTTAACTAAAAAGAAGTGGGCAATAGTTTTCATCGGTAGTTGCATGATTGCAGTATACGCCTATCTTTCGATATTCCATCTTAATGGTTTATGATTTTCATGTCCCGACAAGACAACAGCACCAAAATTCCGACACTGTTCATTCTTAGGTAGATTTGCCTGACTTTCTCTGGTTGTTCATTTAGGGACATTATGTTCCAATTTTTTACAGATCAAGGATGCAGGAGTGAAATCAAGAGAGACAACAAATGGATAAAGGTAATTCAAAACGCAAGCAAAAAGTAAAAGAGATTTTTGAGTATGGTTACAAGATTGCAACCATAGTCAAAATCATTATTTTGTTTTTTTAAGGATGCATTCCCATCATGTTGCCACCCATCATATGATTGCCCATCATGTTTTGCCATTGAGTATTGTTACCCATGTAGCTCATCATTCCCTGATGTTGCATCATCATGTCAAGCATCTGTTGTTGATATTGTGGATCGTTCATCATGGTGTTCATCATAGGTTGCATCATCATGTTCATGTGCTGTTGGTTATTCATCATCATGTTGTGCATCTGTGTCATTGTTTCGGGATTGTTCATCATCATACCCATCATTTGTTGCATATGCTGTGGGTCATTCATCATAGTCTGATGCCACTGGTTCATCATATCAGGATCATTCATCATTTGTTGCATTTGTTGAGGTGTCATTTGCATGAAATTATTTTGAGGGGCGGAGTTTTGTGTTATTCCATATCCTATTCCAATTCCAGCAAAAAACACACCAATTGCAATTCCAATAACTATTGATTGGTTTACCATATCAAAACTGGTACAAATATCAAATATAATTAATTGGATGATGTTCATTTATGATTATCATCAACCGATAGACAACAGGCATAATTTTCAACCTACAACGCAACAGTACCGATTTATCACAATTACGTCAGACCTCATATGGGATTAAATGGAAAGACATCAGCAGAGTTATGTGGAATTAACATCAAGAGAAAAGACAAATGGAAAACCTTGATCCAAAACGCATCAAAGAATTAGAAGAAGAAATTGAAGGGAAATTCCCATTAAATGTTAAAACCATACGTTATGAAAATACAATAATCAAAATTACTGAAAATAAACAAAAACCTCTTGACATATACGCAAAAAAGAATGATGAAAAACACAAACATTATCATCTGTATGTAGTCAATGAAAAACCATATTTTCATGAGACCGATGAAAAAGCACTTTCACAGGAATCTAGACACACCCCAATCAATCTAACTAAATTTGGAGAGGACATGGCAAAGGATTTGCAGACATTTTTTGAAAAAATGTATCCTATTGATCCTAATGATGAAAAGTGGAAAAATGAATTAGTTTTTTTCCTTGTTTGGCATTCTTTGTATGTAAAAAAAGTGATTAGAAATGGCAAAGAAGTACAATTAGGACAAAGAACCGAAATTCATGAAAAATTACTCCCAAATGTGGATTTATCTAAGAACCAAATGGGATTTTTTGAAAATGAGAATATCTTGCTAGTGAATGATAAGAAAATGTACGTTATCGAAATATAGTCATGTCTCGACCGAAAACACAAAGAAAATGTCCCATCAGAGAAACAGAACCCAAAGTAGCAATAGATTTTAAGAAGTTGACTTTTTTTCTTCAATTTCATCCATCAACTCATCACCAAAATTAAATTCTGATGAATTATGAAGACCAATCTCCATACATGCTACAATAAAGTCATTAATTGATTCCCCAATCAGATTACATCGCTCTCTTAATTCATCATGCATCTTTGTCGAGATTCTTGCAGAAACAGTTCTAGACATTTGTTTACAGCAGTTTACAGCTGTTTTTGGTTTTAAGGACTATCAGAGTTGCGGAACTGTGAAGATTTGAATCCATCAATGAAATTACTCTGAGGCTGGAAATTCATATGCAAAGATATGATCAATCTCACCATATGACTCGTCAAAACAACTAGAACAAATGTCGTTTAGTTTGTTTTCAGCCAATAAGGATTGCCCATGCTTGTAAATGCTAAATTCAGAATCAGTTCTGTCATAACCTCCCATAGGAGCACCATCCAAAATCATTTTACTGTCAATGGAATCCATAACCCATGTGCCAGATTCTAACGACCATGCATTACCAAACAAATCAACTGCGGTAGTTACACTAGTTTCAGTCAAATAGTATGTTTTTCCAAATTGATCAGAACCTGCAAAGCCGTTAACGGTCGGAGTCATTTCTTTCAAAAACAAAGTGACTGGAGCATTGCTATTATCAACATAATCCATGTTCCATAAACCATATTGCAAAGTCCATGAATTTCCAAACTCATCAACTGCAGTAGTTTTACTAGTTTCAGTTAGATGGTAAATGTGACCTTTGTTGATTCCATCATGTTCTTTTGGAGGGTTTAGAGATTCGCCTACAACCTCAATTCCATGATTGTAATAGTTTTGCCATGCGTTGCGTTTTTCATCCCATACATTTGTTCCAAGGATGTTAAAGTCAAGTGGTGCTCTAAAGGTATGAACAACTGTAACTATGAGGCATTTTTGTTGGGATTTCTCTGAACAATAACCTTCTGAAGTAGTAATTCTGATATTATCTAATACATTTTCAGGATCATCTAAAGTGATTGTTTCAATACCATCAAATGCTCTATCCCAATTAATTACAGCTTTACTTTTTCCAATAGATTCCCCATTGGCAAGACCAAAAGCCAATTCAAAATGAGATACTGAATCAGGACCATTGTCATCATAAATTTTGAATTCAGCTACATTTTGTTTTCCTACATTAACTGTTACAAGTGGATATGGAGTAAAGTAACGTTCAACATCTATAGGGTTACCATTGTATGTAAAACCATTATCAACTAATCGTTTGTTATTTTTATCAAGACCAAGGGTAGGAGCTTCACAATTATCACATCCACTACCATTACCATCAGAAGTTGTAGATGCTGCCACAAACAATCCAAAATCACCCGCAAGAGTATCTGCTGGACCAGTCATTCCTAAATCATCAGGATTACCAGATTCACCAATAGTATTACCACCTGTAACAACAACTGTTGAAACTCCAACTACAGGAGTATTTACTCCAGTATTAAGAATGGTAATTACCAAGTTTGATGCATCAGTCCATTCAGCAGTCCAATCATTGCCTGCCCCAAAAGTCAGTCCTGCCAAGGGATCAACAGCAAAAGTAAAGTTCCCAGTTACAAAAGTAGCATCAGTTACAGAGCCAACAGTAGCATTTGTGGCAGCAGAGGTAGTGATTGTCAAAGTATCTCCAGCACTAAAAACAGTATCACCATCATCAGGGTCATTTGCAGTATATGCAGAGACTACTGCAGAATGGGCAAATACATCTTGAGACATAACAGGCAAAGTACTCAAACTAAACATAAAAACTACAGATGCGAATAACCAAATGAAAGATTTTCTGTGTCCCATGCTATATCAAAAAAAAAAAATTGCATATAGGAGCTTGTCTGTTTTTGAATGTTACAAAAACAAGGTATGAAGATATTACAAGAAAACCTAAATCAAATAAATTCCTAGGCACAACGGAACTCAAAAAAGAACCGCTACAGTGCCACTACCCATCCGGTCCATCCCTCTAGTGATCATTGTTCAGAGGGTCACGTGATATTTTGGGCTATGTAAACAGTAAAACCAATTCCAAATACGATAACAGTAATTATTGAAATGATGAGTGCTTTTTCCATACATCAAGTATGAAAGTAATTATTTATGCATTATTCCAAAAATGTACCAATTTGTTTTAATAGAGTTTAATCATAATTAGCCAACAATGAAATGTTGTATTTGCCAAAAAGATATGAATATTTCAGAAGGCATTACAGAATTAGAAGGAAAGAAATGTCATGTTTCATGTAAGAAACAAAATGAAATAGAATGGAGAAAAACCAAAGGGCTAGAACGTAATTAATGAAGACTACAAATATCAATAATAATGATAATCATTACCTTTTTCTTTTAAGAAACTATTTGAATGGGGAAGAATGTAAAAAAACATGAGTCTTTTATCAGTCGAAGATATTCAAAAGCTAAATGCAGCATGCAGTGCATTATCAGAAGAAGACAAAATTCGTCATGTTGGGGTAATCAACGAGTTAGGCAGGTTAGTTGCAGGAGGGTTCAAAAAAGGAGCAACCCCATTGCTTTCAGAAGATAGAATTAGAATGCTATACATGCAAATGCAACTTGATTTCAATATGAGAAGAGAGTTAGATGATGTTCTTGGTCCAATTGATTATATCGCATCAAGACGAACAAAGCAACTTATTATTAGTGTACCAATCGGAAAAAATTTGGTGTTAATTTCAGCTGATCCTGATACAGATGATAAAAAAATTATCAAACGAGCTGAAGAATTATTTGATGAGATAACAATATCCACAGTATAAAATTATATTATTTTAAAATAAAAATTTCAATTCAGAAAATCTAGCCTAAAATACACGAATTAGACTCTGAATCATATACAGTTCCTGGACCACATTTGGAATCAGTCTCACCAGTAGAGTCCTCATCAACAATCACAGTTGGAGATGGGGAAATATCAGGAGACGAGCTACGTTCAAATGAATTATCAAAATAACCTTGAGAATATCCTGCACCTAAAATAATCAATACAAGAAGAGGAATCCCAACAATAATTGGAATTTTTAATGGAATAGATTTGAATGTGTTTTTACTGGATTTTGGTTCAGTAGATACAATATTGTCACCTACTTCAAAAAGAGAAGAACCACAAATCATACAAAAATTTGCACCCAACGGACCCTTTTTTCCACATTTCCAACAATGAATTGTTTCTTGATTTTCAGGTTCATTTTCAAAAACTATTTCTTCATTTGAAGAATCATCCAAAGTTTGTTTGATTAGATATTTTTCTCGTAAACGTTTAAGATAATTTTTATCAGTAATCCAGATATTCTTATTTTGGATAAAAGATTGTTTGATGTGTTCTAATCTATATGCATCCCCAACACCTAATTTCAACAGAGCGTTTACTTCATCGACTACATCCATGGAATCCATATCGTATATGCTAGGGATAAATCTCATTAAATACTAACTGAAAAAGAGAACAAAGTAGACTCTAGTAAATACAAAATGTCTAAAATTAGAAAACATTTCCAAGACGGAAACAATAGTAATTATTAAAATGTAGAAAACGAACAGATTTTGTGAATATTTCTCAGAAAAAATTAGAGTTTGAAACATCTAAAGAAGTCCTGTTAGAGACAATTTTAAAAAATAAGGAGAATTTAGACACTAATTTGATTGCAATTGCAATCAAGAATTATGTAAAAAATCATGAAAAATACAGTCTGGAGAAAAAAAGGCTACTAGATGTAATTTCAAATGTATAAAAATATCCCAGAAATTAGTTCATAGCCATCAATAACTGGGTATGACTCTTATCATTTCTAAAGCAAGTATCCAGTCTTGATTGCAGTACTTTTAGATAGCAATCAGTAGAGCAACATCCTTTGTGGCCTACAAGATATGATTTTAAACAGATTTCACAAATGTTCATGGAGAAGCCTCCAAGTTTTGTTGTTTGACTTTTGAAATAAAATCACTAGTCATTTTAAGCAAGGTTTCCATTTGAGAATCTTGAACATGCTGGAAGATCATGGGTAAATCTCCTTTGCACGTAATTTAATTTTCAAAAGGGTTTCATTTGTCATCTCTAAGAGATTCGTCATTTCAGCATCAAGGAAATACTCTGAATGAGAATCAAACATAATAGTTTTTTGTGTTGTTTTCATTTTTCTTCATTGTACTATAAGTTACAATGAATATAACCAAGGATTTCGATTAGGCATGAAATAGAACTCGAACGTATCGAACCTCAATGAAATTCACCACACTTGATCAATTAGCAAGGATACTCTGAAAGATCTTTGGAAATTTCCAATTCCTCATCTAATACTTTGAGATGAAACAGAATAGACTTGCTGTTAGAAGGTTTAATTTTTGAATTATGCAATTTTCTCAATAGAGAGGATCAAGTCTTCATCTCCAAAACAGTGCTTATTTTCAACACAATTTGAGCATACTAACCATTGCGGAGTATATCTACCGCCAGGTGCAGGCTTGTAAGTAATCTTGTATCTTTTCTCGTGTCTATCTTCGCAACGATTCATCGTCAAGCTCCTTTGATAATTGTTCTACCTGACCAGTTAGAAGTAAGTAGAATTTTCTCACCATACTCACCAAGATATTTCCTCAGATAATTCTTCAATTTGACCTGTCAGTAACAAGTAAAATTGTTTAAAGAAGTTCAATTGTACATCTCCTGGGTTTGTTGTTTTATTCTAAGAAGAACATCATTAGTCATTTTGATTAAATGTTCAATTTCAAGGTCATTTAGATTCTCACGGCCTTCATTTATCGAATGTTGTGCCATGAAAGAAATTTCGTTTTGTAGGCTTTCAAGAGCTAAAACAGTACTCAATATAGTGCCTCTCCTTTTTCCCAAGATAGTTCAAATAATGAACTCATCATATCTACCAGAGTTTCAGAATCAGACCACCAAGCAAAAACTTGTCTTGTTGGGTGATTTGCATTTCGCATAAAGATGAGAACCTCTTTTTTGTCATTTATTACAAAACACTTGTTTTCAGAATTAGAAGGCATTGCTCTAATCAAATCGGAATTCATGTCAGATAGGAATTCAGGAGTTTTGTTCAATGGTGAAACTACCATTTTCAGATTGGTTTGACCATCAGTTATCCAGTCAAATACATCAGAATGGTACATTCTGAGTAGATCAGATACACTGCCAAAGATTCTGAAATCATCGGTGCTTGAATCAACCATTTCTTTGATTTTGTTTGTGATCGGTCCGTTTCCATGCAGTAATTGCATTTTCTCAGATTTTGACTCATCAGTCTCTACTGCAAAGAATGGAATCTCTTTCCACATTGCAGACAAGGATTCTTCTTTGTTTGCCAAGGTATCAATTCTGTCTTGTTCTTGTTTGACCAATGTTGCCACAGCTTCTGCCATGTCCATAGCAGTGTATTTTGTAGGATGAGACAGTTCTGCAACAGCTAATCCCATGTTTTGAAGAGAATTGACCAGATGATATGTCTCAGTTCTAGGCAATTGTAGTGCTTTTGCTATCTCAGAAGCTGTCTTCGATCCATACTTGCCGAGATATATGAACACCTTTGCCTGACTTTTGGTAAGGCCAAAACTGATTAGTTCATTTTTAATTTTTTCAAGAGTTAGTTTATGCTTGTACATAGCAGTGTCTGATTCATTATCAAATAAGCTGATCTGATTTTCAGAATTCAAAAGGAATCCTCCGCAGTTTTAGTTTTTAGTTTGAAAAGGACATCATTTGTCATTTTTAACAGAAGATCAATTGAAGGGTTATCTGGGTACTGATATGTCATAGGGAAATCTCCTTTGAATTGATTTTAATCTTCATCATGACATCATTTGTCATTTTTAATAATGACTCCATTTGAGAGTCTAAAACCACTGAATTTGAGTCAAATGTTGGAGTTTGTTGTTCAATGTTCATCTTTCTTCAGAGATTGTAGTGGTTACAATTGATATAACCAAAGATCTCGATTAGGCGTGAAAAATGGTTCGAACCATGCGAACCTCCTCTTTTTGGGGTACCAAAAGTGGAATTACATACTATTGCTTATAAAGGAAAATCAGATTATTTCATTATTGAATAATAAGAGATTAGCCGTCATTACGATTACGTCAATAGCAATTTTGCTAACATTTTCTACAATTTACTCCAATCTAGAGATTATTGAAGCGTATGCAGGTGTAACACTAAATCATGACAATGTTGCAAAGACAATCATAGTAAGGGTAAACCCTACAGGAACAAATTTTGAGAATTCATTTGATTCATTTTCCAGAATAGGGTTTGTGCAAGGAGAAGCAAATTTCTTACTAGAATCAGTTCCAAGTAAAGATAAAAAACCATTTTATACATTAGTTCAGAAATCTCTAGAATCAAAAAACACACTGCTCAAAAACAAAGGAATGAATATTTCAATTGATGTTTACTCAGGAGACGGAGAAGTTATCGAAACATTAGTGTATTCAGATTGCGATGTTGTGGAATATTTTGTTCACGGAGTAGATTCCAAAGGAAAGATTTTCTTTACTGAAGAAGACGGCACTGTAGAGATTAGAGAAGTTACAAAATTTGAATGTGTATCATTTGCATTAGACATTACACTATTACAAAGCGATCTGGAAAGAATAGAAGAGACGATAGAACTCATATCAAATGCCAATCCATTTGAATTAGATACTGAAGAAGGATATTTCAGTAGACCTGCTACCAATGGAACAGAAGGGGAATTATTCTATAACAGTATGACAAACAAACTACAAAGATTTGTAGATGGTCAGTGGGTTGACATTTCAGGAGTAGGCGGACCAGCATCACCTAGAAGGTAGAGTAATGAAATTACAAATCATTGTAATTCTTCTCATCATAATTGGAGTTTCAACTGTATTTTCCCAATTAGAAGACCAATTCATCATTATAGATGTCAATTCAGAAGGAAAAGCAAAGATTTCTCAAACATTATTTCCAAAAACATTTGTTTCTACTATTGATGTGAACATAGTTTCAGATCAAATTTCAAATCTTTTGGCAATAGATGAAGAAAATGTGGTTTTAGGCACCACTCAAAATCAAAAATTACTAAAAATTGCCACATTAGGGGCAAGCGCAGTAGATCTCAAATATAATGCAGATATCCTAACCTACGAATCAGGGGTTTTCAAGCTAAAATACACCAGTGATCTACAATCAAAGGTCAGTTTACCACCATTAGCAAAACTAGTTTCATTAAACACAATCCCAATTGAGATTACAGATGAAGAATATGTCCTCCCGCCAGGAGACATTTCTTTGAGTTTTTCTATCAGACCAGTCACATCAAAGGAATTTTTTGTGCCAGTAGATAATTCAGAGTATAAAATAGAGGCAATCACTGCAGCAAAAATTGATGAATTTTCGGCAAATTCTGAAGAAATTCAATTCATCATTAGAGACAAGGCAATTGTTTTGACAATCATCCCTACAGCAATAATGACAAATCCAAACGAGGTTCTGCTAAACGGAGATAATGTAGAATTCAGTCAATTTCATCAAAATTCAACACATTCATGGATCAGAATTGAACCACATGAGAAAGGTTTGGTGAAAATCATGAATACAAATGAAAAATCAGAAGATGGTGGAGGATGTCTAATTGCAACTGCAACATATGGTTCAGAAATGTCACCTCAAGTTCAGTTTCTAAGAGAGATTAGAGACAATCAACTGATGAATACATATTCTGGAACAGCGTTTATGGCATCATTCAATCAATTTTACTATTCTTTCTCACCATACATTGCAGATTATCAAAGAGAGAATCCAATGTTTAATGAATTTGTAAAAATTGGAATCACACCATTACTGTCATCACTTTCAATCATGACATTTGCAGAATCTGAGCATGAAGTTTTAGGATTTGGCATTGGGGTGATTCTGATAAATGTTGGAATGTATTTTGTTTTGCCATTTGTAATATTATATTATGTTAAGACAAAACTTCGAACCAGACGCCTGAATAAATCGAACTGGGCAGTTATTACCAATCATAACGTAAAATCTGTGTTGAAAACAAGCCTCTTCGGCCTAATTGCACTTTTCGTATTATCCGTTAGTTTACCTTCAGCTTTTGCTCAAACTGTTGATTCTGAAACAGATTCTCCAATCAAAATGGTTCTTGATTTAACATTAACCAACCTTGAAGAATCACTAGAATCAGCAGGAGAAGTACCATCAACAGCTCAGACATTTTATGATATGGGACAAGAAGAATATCAAAAAGCAATTGATGCTCTAGGAAAAGGCGATACAGAAACTGCTGAGGAGCACGCCCTAATTGCAATGGCATTATTTGAGGATTCAGCATCAGTAATTGGAGAATTAGAAGAATCTCTTGTATTGAATCAAATTCCACCAGGATTTGGAGCAGGTGTTGGAAGTGCATCAGATGACGGAATTTCAAATGGACAAGGTTTGGGAGTTGGAGGAATACCACCAGGCATTATTAAGCAATTAACTGCTGCAAATGTGTTTGATATTCAAGAACAGATTACAGAAATTGATGAAGAAATTGACGAATTACGTCAGTTAGCAGAATCAAATGGAATAGATGTGAATTTAGAAGATTATGATGAATCAATCAATTTAGCAAAAGAGGTTTTAGCAAATGGAGACATTCCAAATGCTCAGGCAAAATTAGCATTAGCAAATGAGATCAAAGGAGACATCATAGATCAGATGAACACTGCAGCTGAAGAAAGCCAAGATGAAAGAGTACAAGAATTTGTAGATAACAGTATTGCAGACATTGAAGAGATGTTAGAAAAAGGAGAGAATTTAGGATTAACTCAAAAAGCAATTAGAGAATTAGAAGATACACTAGAGGTTCTCAAAACAGGAGAAATTGATGATATTTTAGATAAAACAAGTGAGGATAGTGAACTAGCAAAAGAACTAGATGAAAATAATGAAACCCCAGAGGATGCACCAGGAAATAGTGGTGAAGCTCCAGGACAGAACCAAGAGAGTGCACCAGGAAATAGTGGTGAAGCTCCAGGACAGAACCAAGAGAGTGCACCAGGA